>JAYRLX010000040.1:0-9167 GCA_041905125.1 Caulobacter sp.
CCATGTCGCCGTTCTCGAAGTGTCGTCTACCGACAGCGCCGCCTTCCTGGGCCTGAGCGAGACGGACCTGACGCCGAAGGTCATCGAGGCGCTCCAGACCCTGATGACCGAGATCGAGGACCTGCGCAGCGAGGTCTCGGCCCTGAAGCTGCGGCTGAACGAGGCCCAGAACCTCGCGGACATGGACGCCCTGACCCCGGTGCTGAACCGCCGCGCCTTCCTGCGCGAGATGAAGCGGGTCGCCGCCTTCGCCCAGCGCTACGGCTCGCCGGCCAGCGTGGTGTTCTTCGACCTGGACGGCTTCAAGTGGGTCAACGACCGCTTCGGCCACGCCGCCGGCGACCAGGCGCTGAAAGCCGTGGCCAAGCGCCTGCTGAACAATGTCCGCGAAAGCGACATCGTCGGCCGGATGGGCGGCGACGAGTTCGCCGTGCTGCTGGCCCAGGCCGACAAGGACACCGCCCAGACCAAGGCCCGCGCCCTGGCCGACGCGGTGATGGGCGCGCCGGTCGAGTTCGGCGAGTGGTCCGCGCCCCTGCACATCTCGTACGGCGTGCGCGAGATCGAGCCGGGCGCCGATCCCGAGGTCGCCCTGGCCGAGGCCGACGCGGCCATGTTCCTGCGCAAGCGCAAGACCGCCGTCGCCTAGATCCTTTTCAGGCCGAGCAGGACGCGGACAACCGAAGATCGTGCGACCTTATCGCGCGGCGACCGCTCTCGGTTCGCAGACTATGCTTTTCAGGTTCTGTTAAGCATGGCGGCGCGGGACGGATGCAGAAAATTCTGATCGCCGAGGACGATCCCGTCCTGTCGATGATCTACGAGATCACCCTGACCGAAGCGGGCTTCGAGGTGTTGCTGTGCCATGACGGCCAGGAAGCCTTCGAGGCGCTCGGCAGCTTCTCGCCCGATCTCGTCATCACCGACCACTCGATGCCCCGCATGAGCGGCGGCGACCTGATCAGCGCCGTGCGCCGCGCCTGTCCCCACGCCGCGACCCTGATGGCCTCCGGCGTCGACACCCGCCTGCTGCGCGCCGACCAGCACGCCGACGCGCGGCTGGAAAAGCCGATCACGCCGGGGCGGCTCCTGGACACCGTCCGCGCGCTGGAGGCGGCGCGGGGGACCGCCTGACAGAAGTTTAAGCTGACCCGGAGCGTCCGCCCAACCTAGGGTGTGGCCAAGCTCCGGGGATGCTCCTTGATCCGACCTTGCCTCGCGGCGGCCGCGGCCGCCCTTATCGCCGCGTCGGCGCTGGCCGCCACGCCCTCCAAGCCTTCCGTGGACGTCTATCGCGTCGCGCCCGTGATCGAGGACGGCAAGGTCGCCGCCCTGTCGGTGACGATCACCCTGCCGGCCGACGCCGACGGCGAAACCCGGCTAAACCTGCCGGAGGCCTGGGGCGGCGGCGAGAAGCTTTGGCGGTTCATCAAGGACCCGGTGGTCAAGGGCGGAACCCTGTCCACGCCGGACGAGAAGACCTGGGTGATCAAGTCCAAACCGCGCGCGCCTCTGACAGTCGGCTACCGCGTCGTCAGCGCCTATGACGGCGTCCCGCCTGTCGATAGCCCGACCTACGCCCAGCCGATTATCGGTCCGGACGGGTTCTATGTCGTGGGACACACGATCTTCGTCCGGCCAGAGCGAAACGACCAGGACGCGGCGAAGTTCGTCTGGGCGCCCGGGGGTTCGAGCCTGAAGTTCGCGTCCGATCTGGAACGCCTGGAAAAGACGCCCGGCAGTTTGCATGACATCGGCGACAGCGTGCTGATCGCCGGCAAGGACCTGCGGGTCCTGACCCGCGATGTCGCCGGCGCGCCGGTGCGCCTGGCCGTTCGCGGCGCCTTCGGCTTCAGCGACGACGCGTTCGTCGACATGACCGCCAACGTGATCCGCACCACCCGAGGCTTCTGGGGCGACAGGGGCGAGCCTTTCCTGATCACCCTGATGGCGTACGACTTGCCCAAGGGTGCGCCGGAAGGCGCGCGCTCGCGACGCGGCTCCGGCCTGGGCGACGCCTTCGCGGTGATCTCGACGCGTGAGCCGACCCTGGACTACTACCCCGTATTCCTGACCCACGAGTATTTCCACACGTGGAACTCAGAACAGCTCGGCGGACTCGTGGACGGGGCTGACGAGCCGTTGGGCTACTGGTTCAGCGAGGGATTCACCGACTACTATGCCCGCCGGTTGGCGCTGCGATCGGGGCTGATCAGCCTGGAGTCGTTCGTCGCGGACTGGAACCAGGCGCTGACAGCCTATGCGACCTCGCCGGTCCGCAACGCGCCGAACGCCGAGATCCCCGCCCGTTTCTGGCGAGACAAGGACGTCCAGAAGCTTCCCTACCAGCGGGGCGCCCTGGTGGCGGTGATGATCAATCAGCGGCTCAAGCCGCAGGGCGGGCTTGATCCGCTGATGCTGGCCATGCGCGACTATGCCAAGGGCCGTAATCCGGCCGAGTGGGATAACAGCGCCGCGAACCTTCTGCCGCGCATCGTGAAGGGCCGAACCGAAGTCGACCTCGCGCCGGACCTCGATCGCTGGATCAACAAGGGAGAGACCGTCACCTTGCCCCCGGACGCGTTCGGCGGCTGCCTGGCGGTGGAAAGCATTACCCGGCCGGTTTTCGATCGCGGCTTCGACACCGCCACCAGCCGCGCACGCGGCGTGATCACCGGAGTCTCGCCGGATGGGCCCGCCTATGCGGCCGGCCTGCGCGACGGCATGAAACGGCTCGACGCCAAGGGCGGAGAGTTCGGGAACAGTTCGGTCGAGATCGAATACCTGGTCAGCGACGTCGACGGCGTGCAGCGGTCAATCCGGTTCAAGCCCGAGGGCAAGACCATGCTGAGCTTCCAGCGGATCATCGCGCCCACCGGCCTAACCCCGGAAGCCCGCGCCGCCTGTGTGAATGCGGTAGCCGGATAGCTACGCGATGATGTCCGGCATCAGCAGGTCTTCCAGGCGGATGATCTCGTCCTTCAGAGCCAGTTTCTTCCGCTTCAGGCGGGCGATCTGCAGCATGTCGGGCTGGTAGCGCTCTTCCAGGGCCTGGATGGCGTCGTCGAGATCCTTATGCTCCTCGCGCAGGTCGGCGAGGCGGCGTTCGATCGCGATGTCGGAGTCGTCCGACGGATCGTCGTCGTTCATGGACATGATCTCAGATGGGCCCGTTGGAAAGATAGATGGGAAAGGCTGACGACCGGTAAAGGCGCTCAACCGGCCTTATTTTCAAGGGCCTTGGCGAGTTGCTCCAGCGCGGCTCGGCGCGGCGGATCACCGGAGGCTTCGGCGGCGGCGACAAGGCCCTCGATCACCGAGGCCGGCGCGCCCGCGGGACCGGTCAGGGCCTCCAGGCTTTCCATCAGCACCCGCTCGCCCTGGAGCTCGACGGCCTTGACCGCGTCGCGCAAGGCCTCCTTGGCGGCGTCGTCGACCGGAGGGCGCGGCGGCTTCAGGGCCCGGCGCACGCCCCGCATGGGCGCGCCGATCTCGGCGTCCCAGTCGCGCATCAGCCGGGCGGCTTCCTTGAGATCAGCCGAGCGCCCCTCGCCCGCCGCCCAGGCGGCCCACAGCAGGTAGGGCACGTTCTGGCCGTGGCCGTCCTGCAGGTTCAGGCACGCGGCCGCGACAGGTTGTCGCGCATAGACCTCCAAGGCCCAGTCCCAGATGCGCATCGGCGTTAACCTTCGTCCCCTTGGGCGCCCTTGCCGGTGATGGTCTCCCCAATGGACGGCAGGTCCTCGCCCCAGCGCTTCACCGGCCGCCAGGAGAGGTCGAAGAGGTCGAGCGCGCGGCCCACCGACTGGTCGACCATCTCGGCGATCGAGGCGGGCCTGGCGTAGAAGGCCGGCAGCGGCGGAGCGATCACCGCGCCCATCTCGGCCAGCTTGGTCATGGTGCGCAGGTGGCCCAGGTGCAGAGGCGTCTCGCGGATCATCAGGACGAGCGTCCGGCGCTCCTTCAGCGTCACATCGGCGGCGCGGGTCAGCAGCGAAGACGTTACGCCCGTGGCGATCTCGCTCATCGTCCGCACCGAGCACGGCGCGACGATCATGCCCAGCGTCCGGAACGAGCCCGAAGCGATCGAGGCCCCCACGTCGGCGGCGCGGTGGACCACGTCGGCCTTGGCGTTGACCTCGGCGACGCTCAGGCCTGCCTCCTGGGCGAGCGTCAATGCCGCCGATTTGGACAGAACGAGGTGGCTCTCGACGCCCAGCTCGCGCAGGGCGTCCAGCGTGCGCAGGCCGTAGACGACGCCGGACGCGCCGGTGATCCCGACCGCCAACCGCGCCGGTTCCCTTGGACGATCAACGGTCTTCGAAACGTCGGTCATGGTGAATGTTCGTCCGTCATGGGAGCAAAAACGGCCCCGTCAAGCGCCGCCGGTTGCAATCATATGTGATCTGACAGCGTCGCGCAGCGGGTGTTCACTTTCCTCTCCAACAGCAAGGAGCCGAGAGCCATGGCCATCGAATCCCGTATCCGCGAGCTTGGGTCCCGTCACGAGAACCTCGACCGCAAGATCCAGGAGGAGACCAACCGACCCGGTTATGATCCGACGCTGCTCCGAGAGCTGAAGCGTCAGAAGCTTAGGCTGAAGGAAGAGATCGAGGGCCTTCGATCACGAATGCACTAGCTGCTGACCCAGCAGCCGAAAAACGAGAGGCCCCGCTCCGGCAAGGAGCGGGGCCTTTGTTTTGCCAGGTTGCTCGAACGCTCCGGCGGCCGGAGGATCGGGCCTCGCGGGCCTAGTCTTCGTCTTCCTCGTCGACATAGCCCGACGACTTGCCGAACACGTCCTCGGCCTTGATGTCGCCGCGGGGCGCGCGGAAGTCTTCTTCCTCTTCCTCTTCCTCGACCTCGGGCTCGAACTGACCGGCTTCCGAGGCGGGGCGCAGGGTCGGGTCTTCCGGCAGGATGCCCTTCTTCAGGTCGTCCTTGGCCTTCTTCTCGGCCGCCTTCTTGACCAGGGCGTCCAGCTCCAGCTGGCCGACCAGGCCCAGGGTCACCGGATCGACCGGCTTGATGTTGGCCGCGTTCCAGTGCGTGCGGGCGCGGACCTGTTCGATCGTGGCCTTGGTGGTGCCGAGGATCTTGGAGATCTGGGCGTCGGTCACTTCGGGGTGGTGGCGCAGGAACCAGGCGATGGCGTCCGGGCGGTCCTGGCGACGCGACACCGGGGTGTAGCGCGGGGCCTTCTTCTGCGGCTTCAGCAGTTCGGCGTGACGGCTGACCTGGGCCTTCATCCGGTAGTCCGGATTGGCCTGGGCGCGGTCCAGTTCTTCGCGGGTCAGCTGGCCGTTGCCGATCGGGTCGGCGCCGCGGATGTCGCGCGCCACTTCGCCGTCGGCGATGCCGCGCACTTCCAGCGGGTGCAGGCCGCAGAAATCGGCGATCTGTTCGAAGCTGAGCGAGGTGTTGTCCACCAACCAGACGGCGGTCGCCTTGGGCATCAGGATGTCGGACATGCGGTCCTCCAGAAATGACGGCGCCCGGCCTTTCGGCCGGGCGGGATGTTGTAACCGCTATAATGCGGTTCTCGCAAAAAGGGAACGGGGGACTGTGCGCTGACAGCCCTATTCTATTGCGCGACCAAGGCCTTGAGAACGTCGGCGTCCTGGGGCGCGGCGCTTTTGATGTCGTTGTCGAAGTAGCTGTAGGCGTCGCGGCCAGCCTGGCGCTGCTCGGCCAGGAACGCCGCCCACGCCTTGAGGTCCTTTTCAGGATAGCGGCCGGCGTAATGGCCGCCCGGTCCATGGCCCCGCACATAGGCGAAATCGGCGGTGACCAGCCAGGGCGACGGCGCGTCGTGGTGGTCGGAGATGCAGAAGGCGATCCCGTGATCGCGGAGGATCGAATAGACGCCTTCGTCGTACCAGCTTTCGTGTCGGAACTCGACCGTGACCCGCCGCCCCTTGGGCAGCCAGGACAGGAACCGCTTCAGTCGCTCGTCGTCCCGATGCAGCATCGGCGGCAATTGCACGAGCGCGGGTCCCAGATGCTCGGCCAGCGGCGTCATGCGGCCGAAGACCAGGTCGACGCTGTCCTGGCAGTCCTTCAGCTTCTTGTTATGGGTGATGTAGCGCGAGACCTTCCAGGCGAAGACGAAGCCGTCGGGCGCCTGGTCGGCCCAGCCGCGAACGGCGTCTTCCGACGGAAGCCGATAGAAGCTGCCGTTGATCTCGGTCGTGTCGAAACGGGACGCGTAATAGGCGAAGTGGTCCTTCAGCCGGATCGTCTCCGGATAGAACGGCCCGCGCCAGTCCTTATAGGCCCAGCCGGAGCAACCGATGCGGATCTCGCTCATGCGAGGGAGAACGCCGGCGCTCCGTGAGGGTTCAGACCACCAGCACCACCTTGCCCACGTGCTCCCCGGCCTCGAGGTGCGCGTGGGCCTTGGCGGCGTCGGCCAGGGGGAAGGTCGCGTCGACGATCGGCTTCAGCTTGCCGGCCGCCACCCAGGGCCAGGCGACGCGCTCGACCTCGGCGGCCAAGCGGGCCTTTTCGTCGGCCGAGCGGGGGCGCAGGGTCGAACCGGTGATCACCGCCCGCTTCTGCATGATCCGCATCACCGGCACCTCCAGCGTCGAGCCGCCCAGGCTGGCGATGTAGACGATGCGGCCGGCGGTGTTCAGGGCGTCGAGGTTCTTCTCGAAATAGCTGGCCCCGACCATGTCGAGGATCACGTCCGCCCCGCCGGCGGCCTTCACGACCTCGGCGAAGTCCTCGGTCTTGGCGTCGACGGCGATATCGGCGCCGAGCGCCAGCGCCTTGGCCTTCTTGTCGGCCCCGCGTCCGGTGGCGATGACCTTGGCGCCGGCGGCCTTGGCCATGGCGATCGCGGTCGTCCCAATTCCGGACGTCCCACCATGAACCAAAAGCGTTTCGCCGGCCTTCAGGGCGCCGTGCTCGAAGACGTTGGCGAAGACGGTGAACACCGTCTCGGGCAGGGCCGCGGCGTGGATCAGGTCGAGATCGCCCGGGATCGGCAGGGCGTGGCGGGCGTCGACCACGGCGTATTCGGCATAGCCGCCGCCGCCCAGCAGGGCGCAGACCTTGTCGCCCGCCTTCCAGCGCCCCGCGCCCACAACGACCTCGCCCGCGACCTCCAGGCCCAGGGTCGTCGGCGCGCCGGGCGGCGGCGGATAGAAGCCCAGGCGCTGCAACAGATCAGGACGGTTCACGCCGGCCGCAGCGACCTTGATCAGGATCTGGCCCGGTCCCGGTTCGGGACGCTCCGCCGTCACGGCCTTCAGGGCCTCGGCGGGCCCCTTGCCGCCTTCGATCGCGATCGCGGTCATCGTCTCGCCCATGGGCGGCTCCCTTCCTGTCACTTGCCTTGCGGCCTAGGTAGGCGTCAGATGACGGCTGGAAAAGGGAGAATGCCGATGTTCGAGGATGCTGCGGAACCGCGCGCCTTCAGCGGACGCGCTCTGAGCGAAGCCACGCATGAGGATCTGGAGATCTACGGCGTTGCGGAATTGGAAGAGCGGATCGAGGCCCTGCAGGCCGAAATCGAGCGCACCAAGGCCCAGCTGGCCAAGAAGAAAGCGGGCCGCGACGCGGCCAATGCGCTGTTTGGTCGCCTCGACTAACGGTTCTTTTAAGGTTTCGGTGAGGTTACTGGCGTCTTAAAGCATTCCAATCCGCTTTCGGACGGTCTTTATAGGTGATCGGTTCGATGGGGGCGGGTCGCGAAACGGCACATCGGCGTCTGGCACGAGGGTTGCAGTTCCCTCGTTCCGAGCGAGATGTCCTCGCGGCCTTTCGAAGGGGCATTGAGTAGCTATGACCGAAGTCAACGCGTTGGCCGATACGCCTTGGCGCGCCGGAGTCATCCAGGACTTCGCCCGATCGGAACTGTTCGACCGCACGTTCGAGGAAGGCATGCAGCTGGTCGAGGAGACCGCCGCCTATCTCGACGGCGCCGGTCGGCATGACAGCAAGATCCTCTCGCGCAACGCCGCCCTCAGCTACGCCAGCGAAAGCATGCGCCTGACCACCCGCCTGATGCAGGTGGCCTCGTGGCTGCTGGTCCAGCGCGCCGTGCGCGAAGGCGAGATGCCGCCGGAAGCCGCCTGCGCCGAGAACTATCGCCTGGCCGAGGAAATGATCGGCGATCCCGCCCCGATCGAGGACCTGCCATTCGGCCTGACGAACCTGCTGCACCGCTCCGAGCGCCTGTACGAGCGCGTCCGGCACCTGGACCGCCGCATGTACGTGGAATCGCCCAGCGAAGAGGCCCCGCGGCCAGTGCAGGCCCACTTCGACCGCCTCGCGGCGGCGTTCGGCGGATAGAACCCCGCCCTAGCGGGCGCCGTACCGCATCTTCGCCAGACCCTCGACCATCTCGGTGGCGAGGTCCATCGGCTTCAGGCCCGCCTTCCACTTCTCGAAGGCCATGACGTTGTCGATGCGGGCGTCCAGGTGCGACAGCGCCGAGGTCCGGCCCGAGGCCATGTCCACCGCCAGGGTCGAGACCAGGATCCCCGACAGGATCGCCCGCTTGGAATAGTGGTTCTCGTCGGTCGCCGTATCGCCGGCCCAGCGCCAGATCGCGTCGGCCGATTCCCAGGTCAGCCTGCCGGCCAGCGGCAGATTCGTCGGGAAGGCCAGGAACACGGCCAGCGGCCGCAGCACGTCGCCATTCTCCTGGGCCGCATCGAGTCGGGCGATCACGCCCTCGCGAATCCGCTGGCGAATCTTCAGAGTCGCCAGATCCAGGGCCCGCAGGCGCTGAAGCGACGCCGCGTCATGGCGTCGCGACAGCAGGGCGGCCAGGTCGCGCGGCCCCTCGGGCAGCAGGAGCTGGCCCTCGGCCTCCGAAAGCCCCGCCGCCGCCAGGGCTCGACTGACGAGTCCGGCGTTCCAACCGGCGCTCGGCGCCAGGCGCAGGGCCTCGTCCAGGACGCGTTGCTCGGTCGAGTCGGCCCAGCTCGCGCCCGCCTGACCCGAAGCTTGACCGGATGTGTCGATATTTTCGCTCATGAATCCGAGTCTACACCGTGGTTTAAGCCGCGTCGCGCATGGACAGGACGCGCGCGCTCTGCTATCAGCCCCGCCTCATCGCCTGGGAGCACCCCTTCCAGGTTACCCGGTTTTGTTCGCCCGCCCGGCCCCTCAAGAGGGACTTGGGAATATTGGTCGGGCTGTCGAATGGAGAG
>JAYRLX010000040.1:9177-16184 GCA_041905125.1 Caulobacter sp.
CAGATTTTCGTCCGCGACAACAACGTCGATCAGGCCCTGAAGGCTCTGAAGAAGAAGATGCAACGCGAAGGCTCGTTCCGCGAAATGAAGCGGCACGTGCACTACGAAAAGCCGTCGGAAAAGCGCGCTCGCCAAAAGGCTGAAGCCGTCCGTCGCGCTCGCAAGCTGGCCCGCAAGCGCGCTCAGCGCGAAGGCCTGCTGCCGATGCCGAAGAAGGCCGGCGGTCGCTAAGACTCCCACCCTTCGCATCGCCGAAGATTTCGAAGGCCGCGCGGCGATCCGCGCGGCCTTTGTCGTTTCTGGTGTGTTCGGAGCGCTGAACATAAAGTCCGCCTTCCTCGCCCTTGTGGCGAGGACCCATGGTCTAGCCAGGCAGGGCGCGAGGGCAGCGAGCCCGCCAGCTCTGGCGATCTCCGAAAAATGCCTTGCCGGTTGAGCGCTGGGCCCTGGGCACAAGGCCCAGGGAGGCGATGGTGTGTTTAGCCCCTGGACCGAGCCTCGGCCACGAACGCCACCGCGCGGACGATGTGGTCGGCGAAGCGGCGGCCGATCAGCAGGGTGTGACTGGCGGCCTCGACATGGTCGACCATCCCGTGCTCAGAGCGGCGAGCGGGAGCGGCCTGCATCTCTTTCCAAATCTCGCGGCCGGCCAAGGGGCCCGCCGTGACGACGGCCACCGGCCATTTCGGGTCGAAGGGCGGCTGCTGGCCGGCCTGGGCCGAGGCCTGCGCCCACAGGCCGACCTCCTCGGCCGCCGTGCGGTTGTGGCGGCCGTTGGCGAACGCCCAGCCCTTCTCGACCTTGGCGGCGGGCGGCAGGTCGATCTTGTCGCCCAGACGCGTATGGGCCAGCGGCTTGTAGAGCCCGATGGAGGCGCCGCGCGCCGCCCATTTGGACAGGCTGGCGAAGGCCTTAATGAAGCCCCGCACCTGCGGGTTCTGGGCGGCTTCGGGCGTGGCGGCGTCGGCCAGCACCAAGCCCGCCACCTTGTCTGGATTGCGCCCGGCGTACTCCCTCAGGCGCAGCCCGGCCATGGAGTGGCCGACCAGGATGTAGGGCCCCGGCTCGCCCGAGGCGGCGATCAGCTTCTCGAAGTCGGAGACGATGGCCAGGCCGTCGCGCGGCGAAGGTCCGGGCGGTGAGAAGCCCATGCCGGCGCGGTCATAGGCGCAGGAGCGCCAGCCGGCGGCGGTCAGGGCTTCCTGCACCGCGCCCCAGTCGGCGGCGAGGCCAAAGGCTCCCGACTCGAGCCAGACGACCGGACGATCGCTCCTGGGCCCTTCGCAGACCAGCCGCAGCGCGCGCCCCGGCTCGATCTCGACCATCTGGCCCCGCGCCTTGGGCGCGCCAGTGGCGCTCATCAGCCCCCCGACCGCGATATAGGACACAAGCAGGAGCGCGAAGCCCGCGACGCCACGGCCGAGAAACTGGATCATGGCGTTCAATGTAGGGACGGTTTGTGACGCGTCGAGGCGCGTTCGGCCGGGTGCGGAGATTTATCCTTCCGAGACCGGGATCCGGGTTCGCACCCGGCCGCTCTTGGTCCGCGTGACCGGCGCGCCCTTCACGCCGTCGGGCCATTTCGACACGACCGCCAGGCGCACCTTCTTGGAGACCCGGCCCGCCGCGCGGATCGGCATGTCCTCGGCCTCGGCGAAGCTGCGTCCGATGAAGAAGGCCGGGTTCAGCGGCTTGTCGCCCTTGCGGATCTCGAAATGCAGGTGCGAGCCGGTCGAGCGACCCGAATTGCCGACAAAGGCCACGGTCGATCCCCGACGGACGTAGGCGCCCTGCTTGACGCCGCGCGCGGAAGCCTTGAGGTGGGCGTAGAGGGTGCTCATGCCGCCCTTGTGCATCACCTCGACGAAACGGCCATAGGTGGGGCTGACGCCGGTGCGCTTGACCACGCCGTCGGCGGAGGCCTTGACCAGCGCGCCGGCGGGGGCGGCGATGTCGACGCCCTGGTGCAGGCGGCCGTTCTCTTCCCAAGGCAGCTGGCGCAGGCCGAACGGCGAGTCGATGACCCGGCCCGGCAGCGGCGCATCGAACACGAAGGCGGGGGGCGGCGGCTCGGGAGTTTCAAGCTCCGTCACGGGCGGCGCGACGTCTTCGTCGACCGCCGCGACGGGGGGCGGCTCGGACATCCAGGCGCCGAGGACCGCGACGCCGTTCAAGGCGCCGACCGTGGCCGCCACGCCCAAAGCCACGAGAAACGCCGCGCGCAGTTGTTGAGCTGGAATAGCCAGGCTTCTGGAAATCAAACCACTACCTCTCGCGATGTCCGGTCAATCGAGAGGACCGCGCCAAGGCGGCTCAACTCACATACTTGACCTTTCAGGATCATGAATGGCGGGCTCTATGACTGGCCGTTTTGACCAAAACAGGGCGCAGCTTAACCATTCGTTTGCGATAATCTGGGTTTTGCCAGAGATCACCTTGAGCGAGGCGCTCATTCCACTTGGCCAAAAGTGATGGGAGCTTGGCGACAGAGCCTGCCGGCGCCTCGGACCGACGGCGCTCAATAGTAGTCACGAGAAGCTTACACGAGCTTCATGTATTAATTTTCATTAATTCGCTTAATTACACGTCATGAAACAGACGTAACAAGACTTTGGCCAGGCCGCGAACTAACAAGTATTCAACGGCGCACAGAACAGCGCCCATCCAGAGGGATACTTGAAATGCGCAAGTTCATCATGAGCGTTACCACGGTCGCCAGCCTGAGCTTGGCCGCCATTCCGGTTCTAGGCCTGACCCACGCCGCCAACGCGGCCGATCGCGAACCCACCGCCCGCATCGCCTATGGCGACCTAAATCTGGCCGACCCGACCCAGGCCCGGATCTTCAAGGCGCGCGTCGAGACCGCCGCCACGGAACTCTGCCGCGCCAAGATGGACAGCGACGAAGGCCTGACCATGCCGCTCAACGCCTGCATCGGCGACGCTCATGAACAGGCCAAGCACCAGCTGTCCATCGCCCAGCGCCAAGCCCTGGCCAACGGCCTCCGCGCCGCGCCGGTCCAGGTCGCCGCGAAGTGACACCGGGCCCGACGGCGAGGGCGCCGCACCGTAGCCCTCGCCCATCCGGCCACGAAAAAGGCCCCGGCGTCACCGCCGGGGCCTTTCGCGTTTTCAGGAGCGGGACGAGGCTCTAGAGCCCCTTCACGATGCCTTCGACCATCTTCTTGGCGTCGGCGAACAGCATCATGGTGTTGTCCTTGAAGAACAGCTCGTTCTCCACGCCGGCGTAGCCCGAGGACATGCCGCGCTTCACGAAGAGGACCGTGCGGGCCTTTTCGACGTCCAGGATCGGCATGCCGAAGATCGGGCTCTGCGGATCGGTCTTGGCCGCCGGATTGGTGACGTCGTTGGCGCCAATCACGAAGGCGACGTCCGCTGTCGAGAACTCGCTGTTGATGTCCTCCAGCTCGAAGACCTCGTCATAGGGGACGTTGGCCTCGGCCAGCAGCACGTTCATGTGGCCCGGCATGCGGCCGGCGACGGGGTGGATGGCGTACTTCACCTCGACGCCCTCCTCCTTCAGCTTGTCGGCCATTTCGCGCAGGGCGTGCTGGGCCTGGGAGACGGCCATGCCGTAGCCCGGGACGATGATCACCTTGCTGGCGTTCTTCATGATGAAGGCCGCATCGTCGGCGCTGCCCTGCTTGACCGGGCGCGTCTCGACCTTGCCGCCGGGCCCGGCGGCCGCGGCGTCGGCGCCAAAGCCGCCCAGGATCACCGAGACGAACGAGCGGTTCATGCCCTTGCACATGATGTAGGACAGGATCGCGCCCGACGAGCCGACCAGCGCGCCGGTGATGATCAGGGTGGTGTTCTCGAGCGTGAAGCCGAGCGCCGCCGCGGCCCAGCCGGAATAGCTGTTCAGCATCGACACCACGACCGGCATGTCCGCGCCGCCGATCGGGATGATCAGGGTGACGCCGATCAGCAGGCTGAGGGCGAAGATGCCCCAGAAGGCCCAGATGGCCGAACCGCCGCTGACCACCAGGATCACCACCAGGGCGACGATCGCCAGGGCGATCACGATGTTCAGCAGGTGGCGGGCCGGCAGCAGGATCGGGGCGCCGCCCATGTTGCCGTTCAGCTTGGCGAAGGCGATCACCGAGCCGGTGAAGGTGATGGCGCCGATGGCCAGGCCCAGCGACAGCTCGATCAGGCTGTTGAGGTGGATATGGCCATCCGCGCCGACGATGCCGTAGGCGGCCGGCGTGTAGATGGCGGCCACGGCCACGAGGCAGGCGGCCATGCCGACCAGCGAGTGGAAGGCGGCGACCAGCTGCGGCATCGAGGTCATCGGCACCTTGCGGGCGATCACCGCGCCCACGCCGCCGCCGACGGCGACGCCGCCGACGATCAGGCCCAGGGTGACAGCGTCCAGCGCGCCTTGCGACCACAGGGTCGAGAGCACGGTGGCCACGGCGATGGCCATGCCGACCATGCCGTAGGTGTTGCCCTTGCGGCTGGTCTCGGGGCTGGACAGCCCGCGCAGCGCCAGGATGAACAGCACCCCGGAGACGAGGTACAGGATGGCGGCGAGATTGGCGTTCATTGGACTATTTCCCCCTGCTCTCGCCCGCTCACTTCTTCTCTTTCTTCTTGTACATCGCCAGCATGCGCTGGGTGACCAGGAAGCCGCCGAAGATGTTGACCGCCGCGAAGGCCGCGGCGACGGCGCCGGCCCCCTTGGAGATCCAGACCGAGCCGGCGGCGGCCTCGCCCGCGGCGCCATGGGCGGCGGCGGCGAGCAGCGCGCCGACGATGATCACCGACGAGATGGCGTTGGTCACGGCCATCAGCGGCGTGTGCAGCGCGGGCGTCACGCTCCAGACGACGTAGTAGCCGACGAAGATGGCGAGCACGAAGATCGCCAGACGGAACACGGTGGGGTCGACGGCTTCCATGGGAGCCTCCCTTTCGATGGCGTGGTTAGGCGGTCTTCAGGTTCGGATGGACGATCGCGCCGCCCTGGGTAACGACGGCGGCCTTCAGGATCTCGTCCTCGAAGTCGGGGGCGAAGGCGCCCTCCTTGTTCGTGAACAGGGCCGAGAGGGCCACGAGGTTCCGCGAATAGAGCGCGCTGGCGTCGGCGGCGATGCGGCCGGGCAGGTTGGCGTGGCCGAGGATCTTCACGCCATTGGCCGTGACGACCGTCTCGTTCAGCTTGGCGCCCTCGACATTGCCGCCCTGCTCGATGGCCAGGTCGACCAGGATCGAGCCCGGCTTCATCGAGGCGACCTGGGCGGCGGTGACCAGCTTCGGCGCGGGACGGCCCGGGATCAGGGCCGTGGTGATGACGATGTCCTGCTTGGCGATGTGGGAGGAGACCAGCTCGGCCTGCTTGGCCTGGTACTCCTTGGACATCTCCTTGGCGTAGCCGCCGGCCGTCTGGGCGTTCTTGAACTCCTCGTCCTCGACGGCCAGGAACTTGGCGCCCAGCGACTCGACCTGCTCCTTTGTGGCGGGGCGCACGTCGGTGGCGGTCACGACCGCGCCCAGGCGGCGGGCCGTGGCGATGGCCTGCAGGCCGGCGACGCCGACGCCCATGATGAACACCTTGGCCGCGGCGACGGTGCCGGCGGCGGTCATCATCATCGGCAGGGCCTTGCCATAGGCCTCGGCGCCCTCGATCACGGCGCGATAGCCGGCGAGGTTGGCCTGACTGGAGAGCATGTCCATCACCTGGGCGCGAGTGATGCGCGGGATGAACTCCATGGCGATCGCCGTCGCGCCGGCCTTGGCCAGAGCGTCCAGCGTCTCCTTGTCCTGATAGGGATTGAGCGCGGCGGCGACGATCGCGCCGCTCTTCAGGGCCGCGATCTCGGCGGCTTCGGGCGCGCGGACCTTGAACAGGACGTCGGCGTCCTTGATCGCCTCGACGGCGGTCTTGGCGATCTTGGCGCCCGCCGCCTCGTAGTCGGCGTCCGGGTAGGACGCGGCCGTCCCGGCGCCCGCCTGCACGACCACCGAGAAGCCGGCGGCGCCGAGCTTCTTGACGGTTTCAGGCGTGGCCGCGACCCGCGTCTCGTTCGCGCGGGTTTCTTTCGTGACGGCGATGACGGCCATCGGCATACCCCTCCCAGAGCGCTGTTACCTCGTCAGCATGAGGCGCTCTGTAGGGGATAGTCTTGCCTCTTGTCGAGGCATGACGTGCGCGTCAGGGAAAAAATATGCCAATGTCTACCGGTGTCAGTGGGCCGGAGCGGGCTTTTCGCGAAGCAGAACAATACCCAGGGCCAGCAGCACGATCGCGGCGATAGCGCTACCAACGAAACCGGCCGGCGTGCAGAACAGCAGGGTGATGAACAGCAGCAGGGTGGCGACCGCCAGCGAGCCCCACTTCGTCATCTTGCCAAACGCGGCGTAGGTCGCCGCCTGTTCGTGGATGTCCATTTCACCGCGGTGATAGTCGCCGGCCATGTGTCGTCCTCAGTGGAAAAGAATTACGCCCTCGCCCGATACAACGCGGGCCGCCGGGGCTCAAGCGTCCGAATTGCCCCAGGCCTCGGCGACGAAACGCGCGCGCACGGCTTCGACAGCCTGATCGACGGTGATGTCCGCGATTTTGCCGTCTCCGCCGTCCAGCCGCGTGAGCCAGCGTGAATAGGCCGGCACCGGCGCGGTGCCCATCAGGCCCACGCACGGCGTGCCGACCGCGGCGGCGACGTTCAGCGCACCGGAGTCGTTGCCGAGGAACCCGGCCGACAAGGCGATCAGGGCCGCCGACTGGTCCAGCGGCAGGTCGCAGGCGACGACATTGCCGGGCAGCGCGCCGATCGCGGCCTTGGCCGCTTGCGCCTCGTGAGGGCCGCCAACCCAGAACACCGTCCCGAACAGGTCCGACAGGCGCGCGGCCGTCTGCGCGAAGCGTTCGGCCGGCCAGGTGCGGGCGGGTTCGCTGGCGCCTATGCCCAGGCACAACCAAGGCCCCGGGCGGTCGGCGTAGCGGGCCTTCACGGCGGCGATGGCGTCGGGATCGAGCTTGAGGTC
>JAYRLX010000463.1:0-2858 GCA_041905125.1 Caulobacter sp.
CGTGGCGGCGCCGGCCGGAAGGTAGTTCGGGTCGATGTAGCGCAGCGTGGCGGCCGTGCCGTCCGACTTGGACTTGGCGTAGGAGCCGTTCAGCGACAGCACCAGCTTGTCGGTCAGTTCGGTCCGCAGCTTGCCGCGCACGCCGTACGAGGTGTTGTCGTTCAGCTTGTGGCCGTTGGCCAGGTTGTCGACGTTGCCGTCCCAGTGATTGTAGTAGGCGCGAGGCGGAAACCGGTCTTGTCGCTGATCGGGCCCGAGATCGCGCCGTCGGCCTTGTAGCCGTTGTCGCTGGTCACCGTGGCCGAGGCCCGGCCGCTGAAGACGACCGACGGCTCCTGGGTGACGATATTGATCGCGCCGGCGCTGGCGTTCTTGCCGAACAGCGTGCCTTGCGGGCCGCGCAGCACTTCGATCCGCTCGACGTCGGACAGGTTGTCGAAGGCCTGGGCCTGCTGGACGACCGGCACATCGTCGATGATGACGGCCACCGACGGCTCGACGCCGATCGAGAACGCGTAGGTGCCGATGCCGCGCAGGATGATGGCGTTGTTGGGCGAGGCGGTGCTCTGACTCAAGGTCAGCGAGGCGGCCGCGCGGGTCAGGTCGGCGAACTCGTTGATGCGTTGGTTCTGGATCGTCTCGCCGGTCAGGGCCGTGACCGCCACCGGGACGCTCTGCAGATTGGCCGAGCGCTTGGTCGCCGTCACGACGATCTCAGCCAGGCCCGTGGTCTCGTTCTTGTCTTGCGCCGCCGCGAGGCTCGGCATGGCCAGCACGCACGAGGCCGCGCTCGCAAGCAGGATCAACTTACGCATGATACCCTCCCTAAGTCGTTGATTTTTATTTTCTTGTAGCTTTGGCTAAACCGTTGTTCGCGTCTGGTCAAGCCAATCTTGCGAAGTGGTCAAACAGTTCTCAGGGCGGCGCTTGCGCTGGAGGTAGGCCTCCACGCGCGCGGCGCCCTCGGGCGGCAGGTGCAGGCCCAGTTTGGTGCGTCGGTAGAGGATGTCCTCGGCGGTGCGCGCCCACTCTACAGAGACGAGATAGTCGATCTCCGCGGCATAGAGTCCGGTGCCGAAGGCCTCGCCGAGATCGGCGAGGCTGGAGGCGTTGGCGACGATCGCCCGGGCCCGCGTCCCATAGGATCGCGCCCAGCGTGCGGCCAGGTCCTCCGGAAGAAACGGGAACTCGGCGCGGAGCGCCCGGGCCAGCGCGGCGCGGTCGAGATCGGGCAGGTCTCCGCCCGGCAGCGCCGCGCCTTCGGTCCAGGAGCGGCCCGCTTCGGGAAAGAACGCGGCCAGCCGGTCCATCGCCTGATCCGCCAGGTGGCGATAGGTGGTGATCTTGCCGCCGAACACCGACAGCACCTGGGCCTCGCCCTCCGGCGCGTCGACCTCAAGGACATAGTCCCGGGTCACCGCCGAGGCGCTGTCGGCGTGGTCGTCGAACAGAGGCCGCACGCCGGCATAGCTCCAGACCACGTCGCCGGGCGTGATCGGACGGGAGAAGTAACGGTTGATGCTCTCGCAGAGATAATCGACCTCCTCGGCCGAGATCTTGGCCGGCCCCGGCGGCGCGTCCCACGCGACATCGGTCGTGCCGATCAGCGTGAACCGGTCCTCATAGGGGATGGCGAACACGATCCGGCGGTCCGGGTTCTGCAGCATGTAGGCCTGGTCGCCCTCGAACAGGCGCGGCACGACGATATGGCTGCCCTTGATCAGGCGCGCGCCGCTGCCGGTCGTCACGTCCAAGGCCCCGGTCAGCACGTCCGAAACCCACGGGCCGGCGGCGTTGACGATCGCGCGGGCGCGGACCGTGCGCTCGGGACCGTCGACCGGCTTCAGCCGCGCCTCCCAGGCCGCGCCCACCCGCCGGGCGGAGACGAGCTTGGTGCGGGTCTCGACCGTCGCGCCGCGCTCGTGGGCGTCCAGAGCGTTCAGGGTCACCAGCCGGGCGTCATCGACCCAGCAGTCGGAATAGACGAAGGCCTTGCCGTACTCGGGCTTCAGCGCGGCGCCCTCGGGCGCGCCTTTCAGGTTCAGGCCGTGCGAGCCTGGCAGCCGCTTGCGGCCGCCCAGGTGGTCGTAGAGGAACAGGCCCAGCCGCACCAGCCAAGCGGGGCGGGTGGCGTGGGCGTGCGGCAGCACGAAGCGCAGAGGCCAGATGATGTGCGGCGCCATGGCCAGCAACGTCTCGCGCTCCTCGAGCGCCTCGCGAACCAGCTTGAACTCGTAATATTCGAGATAGCGCAGACCGCCGTGCACCAGCTTGGTGCTGGCCGACGAGGTCGCGCTGGCCAGATCGTTCTGCTCGACCAGCAGCACCGACAGTCCGCGCCCAGCAGCGTCTCGGGCTATGCCCGCGCCGTTGACGCCCCCGCCGACCACCAGAAGGTCGAACTCCATCTCTGGCTCCTTATGCCTTTCGCACGGTTAGCGTATTGCTTTCGAAATCGCAATTTCGAAATCTAAAACGAAACTTAATGTGGAGAAGCGCGCGTGGAAGCGAAAGTGTTGCAAGGCGTGCTGGTCAAGGACGACGCCAACGCGCTAAGCGGGGAATGGAGGTGCGTCGATGGCTATCGAGGAGCGGCACGAGGCGATTCTCGCCCTCGCCCGGAAGAGCGGACGGGTGACGGTCGAGGCTCTGTCCGACCAGCTTCAGGTCTCGCGCCAGACCATCCGCAAGGACCTCAACGACCTGTGCGACCAGGGGCTGCTGAATCGCGTGCACGGCGGCGCGGTCATCGGGGCGGGGGGAGTCGATAACCTCGAGTACGAGGCGCGGCGGGTGCTGGCGCGCGAGGCCAAGGAGGCCATAGGCGCGGCCGCGGCGGCGCTGATCCCCGAGAAGGC
>JAYRLX010000041.1:0-15996 GCA_041905125.1 Caulobacter sp.
CGACGAGCGCCAGCGCGATGATGCGGAGAGACATGAGGGTCATCCTTGAAGATCGGAAAGCCAGCCCGCGCGAGCGCGGGCGATCACACGCGCCCGGCAGGGCGGGCGCGTGAAACGAGCGATGGACGTGGATCGGCCTTTGGGCCGGTCCTAGGCGATCGTTCGTGGGGGCGGATCTTCGGGGATGAGGCGGTGGGTGCGACCGCTGGTGTTCGACCAGCTTGTCTCGACGCGATAGCTGACGGTGACCGGGGTCGCCGAGCCCTCGCAGGGGGCGGCGACGGACAGGGCGCAACTGACCGCGCAAGCCTTGGCGCAATCCTTGGCCGACATGGCCTTGCCGTGGTCGCAGCAAGGATCGGCTTGAGCCGCGTCGTCGCCGGCGGGGGCCATGGCGACCATGGCCATCGCGTCCATGCCGGCCATGTCGCAATCGGCCCGCGCGGCGTTGACCGCCAGCGGACTGAACGCGAGGGCCACGGCGGCCAGGAAAGCGAGCGCATGCCTTAGCATCGGGCAAGCTTAGCGCAGTCGCACGGCGTCGTCATGTACGGACAATCCCTGAACGCGGTTTGCCGCGAGTGCGGCGCGGACTGGCGATGGCTTGGAGGCAAGCCCTGAACGCCGCCGATCGGGTCCAATACGCACCGACCCGGACCATCCCTCGACCCTTTCGCGCCGTCGCGGCGAATATTTTCAGAAGCGGAACGGGGGCGACGTTCGCCAGTTTTGGGAGCGTCGAATCCGGTTTGGACATCAGCGCGACGCGACCGTGGGGGCGGCTGCGCCGGGCTCCAGGAGGCAGTCATGGCCGAGCAGCACGCGCCGGAAAATCATCAACACCATAGGCCTTACCTGCGCCTGGCGGTCATGACCGCCCTGTCGTTCCTGGCCATGTACGTCCTGATGTACGCCATGGTCGACAGGGCCGCCAACATCCATCCAAGCTTCAACCAGGCCTACATGGCCGGCTTGATGACCGCGCCGATGGTGGTGCTCGAACTTCTTCTCATGGGCATGATGTATCCGAGCAAGGGGCTCAATCGTGGCTTGGTCGCGTCCAGCCTCGTCATCGGTGTCTTGTGCTTCGCGGCCATCCGCCAGCAGTGGCTGGTCGGCGACCGCGAGTTCCTGCGCTCGATGATCCCGCATCACGCTGGCGCGATCCTGATGTGCGGACGCGCGCCGGTGAAGGATCCTGAGATCCGGCGCCTTTGCGCCACGATCATAAAGGGCCAGCAGCAGGAGATCGACCAGATGGGCGCGATGCTCGCGCGCCCCCGCTAATCCTTGGCGGGCGCCGGACTGGCAGGCCCGCGCTCTTGTGGCTTTGCACGGCCGTCTTGCGCATAGGGCGTTTCCCGCCCGCCATCCGTCGGTCACACTCTGCGTCGGGGCGCGTCATCCTTCACCCGAGGGATCGGACCGCGGGCTGCGTATGCAGGGATGTAGAGTCAGGGGATCGGCGATGAACGACAAGCTCGACGAACTTTTCGAGGCGTTGCGGCGACAACCGCATGCGCAGCTGCACGGCCTGGAAGGTCAGGTCTGGGCCAGGATCGACACTTGGCGCGACGGCCGGCGCGCGGCGAACGCGCTCGTGCCGCTGCGCGCGGCCTCGATCGTCGCGGCCTTGGGCCTGGGCATGGTCGGCGGCAGCCTCGCGGCCAACGCCGCCGCGCGCGCGCCCTCCGAGATCTCCGCGTTTTCGGTCGACGCGCACCTAGCGCCATCGACCCTGCTGGGCGGTCGCTGACATGCGCCGGATCTCGCGCGGCGCTGTGCTGACCGTCGTCCTGGCCCTGCTGGCCGGGGTGGCCGGAGGCTGGCTCGGCTCGGGCCGGTTCCTGCCCAAGCCTCATGCCCAGTCGCTGCATGAGATGGTCCACCACGAGCTGAAGCTCAGCCCGGATCAGGATCGCCGGCTTGAGGCGCTCGAACAGGATTTCGCCGTGCGTCGTCGCGCCCGGGAGGCCGAACTGCGTGCGGCCAACGCCCAACTGGCCGCCGCCATCCAGGCGCGCCACGAATACGGGCCCGAGGTCGAGGCCGCGGTCGAGCGCTTCCATGCGGCCATGGGAGCGCTGCAGTTGGAGACGGTCCAGCACGTCCTGGCGATGCGCAAGGTGCTGACCCCCGAGCAGGCGGCCAAGTTCGACCGCCGCGTCAGCGAGGCGCTCACGAACGAGACGCCGTGACCGCCGGTCTTGGCGAGGATGATGACGGCGCGCTGGCCAGGCGCGCGGCGCGGGGCGACGAGCGCGCCTTCAGCACGCTGATGCGCCGGCACAAGAGCCCCTTGCATGCCTTCGCTCGACGCCATGTCGGCGACCCCGAAGCCGCCCATGAGGTGGTGCAGGAAAGCTTCGTCGCCGCCTGGAAGGCGCTCGATCGCTATGATCCGGCCCGGCCGTTCGGCGCCTGGATGCGGGCGATCGTCCTCAACAAGTGCCGCGACCGGGGGCGGCGCCTGTTGGTTCGCCGGCTGATCCTGGGCGAGCGGTCGATCGACGCGCCCGGCGCGCCCGATCCTGCCGACCCCACGCCAGGCCCGGAGGCGGCGAGCCTGCGCGCCGAGCAATTGTCGCGCCTGGAGGCGGCGATCGCGCGTCTTCCCGACCAGCTCAAGGAGCCCCTGATCCTTACCTATCTGGAAGGCTACTCACAGCAGGACGCCGCGGCGTTCCTGGGCGTCAGCGTCAAGACGATCGAAACGCGCGCCTACCGCGCCCGCAAGCGCCTGGCCGACTGGCTGGTCGACTCCTGACTTTTTTGGCCCGCCGATGAGGGGGGCGAAGTTTCGGCGCGTAGCCACCCTTGAGATCGCGTTGCGGCCGTCATGGCCTGCGCCAGCGCGTCATCGTCAAAGGGCTGTCATGCGTCGATCCAGCGCGGCTTTCGATCGCCGTCGTTTCCTCCAATCGCTCGCCATATTCGGCGGCGGCGCCACGCTCGCGAGCCTCCTGCCGTCCTGGGCGCGCGCGGCGGGCGATCCCGGCCGCGCGCCGGCCGCTCTTTCCGGCGACGACATCAAGCTGACCATCGGCCACACGCCGGTCACGGTGGACGGCAAGGGCGCTCACGCCGTGACGATCAACGGCACGGTTCCAGGGCCGCTGATCCGGCTGAAGGAAGGCCAGCATGTCCGGTTGTCGGTGACCAACACGCTCGAGGAGGACACCTCGATCCACTGGCACGGCCTGCTCGTGCCCTTCCAGATGGACGGCGTGCCCGGCGTCACCTTCCCGGGGATCAAGCCGGGCGAGACCTTCGTCTACGAATTCCAGGTCCGGCAGTCGGGAACCTACTGGTACCACAGCCATTCGGGTCTGCAGGAGCAGATGGGCCACTATGGGCCCATCATCATCGACCCGGCCGGTCCTGATCCGGTGGCCTTCGACCGCGAGCACGTCGTGGTGCTGTCGGACTTCAGCCGCCTGCACCCGCACCAGATCTTCAAGAAGCTCAAGCAGCAAAGCGGCGCCTTCAACTACCAGCGCCAGACCATCGCCGGGCTTCTGGCCGGCAAGGACCAGACCCTGGCCGAGCGCCTGGACTGGGCCAAGATGCTGATGGACCCGACCGACATTTCCGACGTCACCGGCGCGGCCTACACCTTCCTGGTCAACGGCCACGGCCCTGAGGACAACTGGACGGCGCTGTTCGCGCCCGGCGAGCGCGTGCGCCTGAGGTTCATCAACGCCGCGGCCCAATCGGTCTTCAACGTCCGGATTCCCGGCCTGCGCATGACCGTGGTCGCCGCCGACGGCCAGCACGTGCGGCCCGTCGAGGTCGACGAGTTCCAGATCGGCAACGCCGAGACCTATGACGTCATCGTTGAGCCCGCCGAGGACAAGGCCTTCACCATCGTCTCGGAGTCGGTCGACCGCTCCGGGCTGGGCCGCGCCACTCTGGCGCCGCGGCTGGGCATGAGCGCCGAGGTCCCGCCGCTGCGTGAGCGCCCGCTGACCACCATGCGCGACATGGGCATGGACATGGGCGGCATGCAGATGGGCGGCATGGACCACGGGTCCATGGACATGTCCGGCATGGACCATGCGGCCATGGGGCATGGCGCCACGAGCCCCGCGCCCGGCATGGCGCCGCCGCGCCAGCGCGGAAGCGACGTGATGGGCAAGATGGACATGGGCGGCATGGACATGTCCATGCGCAATCCGGACAACGCGCCACAGGTCAAGCTTGGCCCGGGCGTGCAGACTATCGCGCCGATGCCGATGGATCGCACCGGTGAGCCCGGCCAGGGCCTCGAAAGCGTCGGCCACCGGGTGCTGGTCTATCGCGATCTGGCGGCGCTCGAACCGAACCCCGACACCCGCGCCCCGCAGCGATCCCTCGACATCCACCTGACCGGCAACATGGAGCGGTTCATGTGGGGGTTCGACGGGCGCAAGTTCAGCGACCGGCCGCCGCCCTACGCCTTCCGTCACGGCGAGCGGGTCCGGGTCACCCTGGTCAACGACACCATGATGGCCCACCCCATCCACCTGCACGGCCACTTCTTCGAACTGGCCTTCGGACCGGCGGGCCACATGCCGCGCAAGCACACGGTCATCGTCCTGCCGGGCGGCCGCGTCAGCTTCGATTTCACCGCCGAGACCGGCGACTGGGCCTTTCACTGCCACATGCTCTACCACATGCACGCGGGGATGTTTCAGGTCTTCAGCGTGCGCGACACCCCAGCGGAGGGCGCGCGATGAAAGCTTCGCTGATCGCCCTCCTGCCGGCCCTGTGGGCGGCGCCGGCCCTGGCCCAGCACGCTGGTCACACCAGCGCGCCCGCCGCGCCGAGTTCCAGCCCCAAACCCGCGCCGGCAAGCCCGGCCCCGGTCGCCGACCCCCACGCCGGACACGACATGGGCGCCATGCCGGGCATGGCCATGCCCAAGACCCAGGCCGCGCCGGCGGCCGACCCCCACGCGGGCCATGACATGGACGCCATGCCCGGCATGGGCGCGGCGTCCCGGTCGGAAGGCCAGGCCGAAGCCATGGGGCCGCCGCCTCTGCCTGATCACGAAACGGCGCCGCCGGCGCCGCCCACCGACCATCTGGCCGACAAGGTCTTCGATCCGGCCGCCATGGAGAGGGCCCGCGCCGTGCTCCGGGAGGAACATGGCGGCGCCCAGGCTTCGCAGGTGATGGTCAACCTCCTCGAATATCAGGCGCGCTCGGGCGGCGACGGGTATCATTGGGATGGCGAGGCCTGGTTCGGCGGCGACCTCAACCGCTTGGTCCTGAAGTCCGAGGGCGAAGGCGACCGCCACGGCGTCGAGGCCGGCGAGGTCCAGGCGCTCTACTCCCGCGCCGTGGGACTCTACACCGACGTGCAGGTCGGCGTGCGCCAGGACGTCGAGCCCAAGTCACGCACCTACGCCACGGTCGGCTTCGAGACCTTGCTGCCCTACTGGATTGACGCCGGCGGCGCCCTGTTCCTGTCGAACAAGGGCGACGTGCTAGGCCGGGTCGAAGGGGCGATCGACTGGCGCCTGACCCAGCGCCTGATCCTGCAGCCGCGCGCCGAACTCAACCTCTCGGCCCAGGACGTCCCCGAGACACGGACCGGCTCCGGGCTAACGGACGCGGAGATGGGCTTGCGCCTGCGCTACGAAGTTCGTCGCGATTTCGCGCCCTATGTCGGCGTGACGTGGGCCAAGCGCTTCGGGCGGACGGCCGACTACGCGCGCGCCCTGGGGCAAGACGTTTCCGACACCAGTCTCGTTGTCGGCCTGCGCGCCTGGTTCTAGCCGGCCGATTTCATCAAGGAGCCTTCTCATGAAGATAGTCGCCATCACCGCCGCGACCGCCACGATTGCGCTTGCTGGACAGCCAGCCGCCGCCCAGATGGCTGTCATGGACTATCATGCCGGCCACGCAGGCCATGCGGCCGAGGCGAGCGCGCCGGTCGAGGCGGTCGGCGTCGTGCGCGCCATCGACGCCAAGGCCGCCAAGGTCACTCTGGCCCATGAAGCGATCCCGGCGTTGAAGTGGCCGCCGATGACCATGGCCTTCAAGGTCGCTGATCCCGCCCTCCTCAAGGGCCTGAGTGTCGGGACCAAGGTGCGCTTCAAGCTGCAGGGCCAGACCATTGTCGGCCTGACCGCGCTTTAGCGCCTACCGGGCCGGCGCTCGCCGGCCCCAACCATCACCTGGGGGGAAGGGCCATGTATCCGTCGGACATCCGTCCGCTCACGTCGTTGCGCATCTGCGCGGCGCTGTGGGTGCTCGTCTATCATTTCCGCAACCACCTGGATCTTGGTCTCGAGCGTTTTGGCCTGATCGCCAAGGGCTATCTCGGCGTCGATCTCTTCTTCATCCTGTCGGGGTTCATCCTCAGCCACGTCTATACGCGCGCCTGGGCCGAGCGCCGGTTCAACTACGGCTCCTTCCTCTGGGCGCGCCTGGCGCGGGTCTATCCCGTCCATCTGGTCACCCTGGCGGCGACGATCGCCATCTGGCTCGCGGCCTTGAAGCTGGGCGTCCGCTTCGATCCCCAAGCGTTCGACCCGCGCATGCTCCCCCAGCACCTGTTGCTTGTGCATGCCTGGGGCACGACGCCCACCGTGCAGTGGAACTTCCCCTCCTGGTCGATCTCGGCCGAGTGGTTCGCCTACCTCGGCTTTCCGGCCGCGGCCATCGCCTCGGTGTCGCTGAGGCGTCGGCCACGCCTCTTCGTCCTCGCCGTACTCGCCCTGTTCGTCGCCATGTTTCTGACGGCTCAGGGGCGCGGGGTGCTGTTCACCGACATGAGCGCCCAGATCGGCGCCTTGCGAATCATCCCGGCCTTCCTGATGGGCGCGGCCCTGCATCGCTTGGGATCGAGCCTGAGCCTGCCGGCCGGCATGGCCGGATTCGGCGCGCTCGCCGCGACGGCCTGGGTGGCGATCGCCGCCAGCCTGCGACTGAGCGATCTCTATATCTGGCCGGGTCTGGCGATGCTGATCTTCTGTCTGGCCGAGACGTCCAAGGCCGCGAAGCCAGGCGCGATGTCGGCGCCGGCGCTCGTCTACCTCGGCGAGGTCTCATACAGCCTCTACATGGTCCACCTTCCGGTCGACATCGTCTATTTCCACGCCCTGGAAAGGCTGGCGCCAAGCCTGTCCGGCGCGGGGATCGCCTCGGCCTGGGCAGGAGCTTTCGTGGCCTGTCAGCTGGCCGCGATGGTCGTCTACCATCTTGTCGAACGGCCGGCGCGTAACTGGTTGCGGGGGCGCGATCCCTTCGCGCGGCGCCCCACGCCCGAGCCGGCGCACGAACCGGTGCTCTGAACGTTGCGGCTATTGCGCGCTGATCGGCGCGAGACGCCCAAGCCAGGCGACCACGGCGACAAGCGCCATCGCCGCGCTCAGTTCCAGCACAAGACTGCGCCGCAGCGCCTTGACCGCCGTGCCGGGGCTGGACGGTTCGACCAGAGCCCTGCGCAGGGCCGGGGTCAGGCGAAACCGGTTGGCGGCGGCCAGCACGACCATGACGGCGAAGAGAACGAGCTTGAGAAGCAGAAGAAGCCCGTAGGGCGTGCGGACCAGGGCCGCAACGCCCATGGGCCCGACGAGGAACCAGCTGTTGATCAGGCCGCTGGCGACCAGCACGGCGACGACGCCCGAGCCGATGCCCGAAAAGCCCGCCAGGGCGGCATGGAAGGTCGGCGCCTGTCGCGCGTCACGCCGACTGACCCCGACCAGCCCCAGAAAGAACACCAGGGCGCCGACCCACACGGCGGCCGCCGCGAGGTGGGCGATGTCGGCCGCCAGGTGCAGGCCCCCGCCCGGACCCTCCGTCGCCGCGCCATGACCCATCCAGGCCATGCTCGCCGCTGCGACGGCGCCGAGCGCTGACGCGGCGATCCAGGTGGCCCGGCCGGGCGGCGCGAGCAGAAGCACGTGCAGCGCCACGACCGCGGCCAGGGCCCGCGCGAGTGAGGCCGCGCCCATCGCCATCTCGCTGATCACCGAGGTCAGGATCGAGGGATCCAGCGCCGCGGACAGCGACCCGGCGACCACGGCCGTTTGCAGCACAAGACCCAGGAGACTGGCCACGACCAGCAACGCGGCGCAGCCCGCCAGAAGCCGACGCGGCCAGCCCAGCGCCACGGCGCTGGACGGACCCGCGGCCGGCAGGGCGTAGAGCGCGAAGAGCGCCCCGCCCGCCAGGACGAAGCTCGTCACATATTGCGCCCAGCGAACGAGGACGACCGCGGTCTCCATCGGCTACTTCACCGTGAAGGTCAGGGTTCCATCCATGCGGTGGCCGTCATCGGCGGCGGCCGCATGCCAGGTGAGCTTGTAGGCGCCCGCCATCAGCCGACCCTTGGGCACGCCCGTGATCGTCTTGTGGTCGGCCGAGACCGTGGTCTTGACCGGCGTCTTCATGCCGTCGGACATGGCCAGCTCGAAGCTCGAGAAGGCCGGGGCGAGCTTTTCATTGAAGGTCAGGCGGATGGTCTTGGGCGCGGCGACCGTGGCGTTGGCCGCGGGGTCGGAGGCCACCAGCTTGGCGTGGGCGCTGGCCTGGCCGCCGGCCAGGATCGAGGCCGACAGAACGGCGGTGGCGAGGAAAGCGCGATAGGTCATGGGGCGGGTCCTGTTGAAGGGCGACTTTGTCCTAAGTCCCTACGCGGGCGGCGGCCCAACCCCTCAACAACGCCCGCGCCATTCAGCGCCTAAAGCCGCACCGCCCGCAGGCGCAGCGCGTTGCCGACCACGCTGACCGAGGACAGGGCCATGGCCGCCGCCGCGATCGCCGGCGACAGCAGCCAGCCGAACACCGGATAGAGCACCCCGGCCGCGATCGGCACGCCCGCGACATTGTAGGCGAAGGCGAAGAACAGGTTCTGCCGGATGTTGCCCATCACCGCCCGCGAGAGGCGCCGGGCCTTGACCAGGCCCTCCAGGTCGCCGTGCAGCAGCGTGACCCCCGCGCTCTCGATGGCGACGTCCGAGCCCGCGCCCATGGCGACGCCAACCTCGGCCGCGGCCAGGGCCGGCGCGTCGTTGACCCCGTCGCCCGCCATGGCGACCTTGCGGCCTTCGGCCCGCAGGCGCTTGACCACGGCGGCCTTCTCGTCGGGCAGGATGTCGGCCTCGACCTCGTCGATGCCCAGCCGCTTGGCGACGGCCTGGGCGGTCGTGCGATTGTCGCCGGTGAGCATGACCACGCGCACGCCGTCGGCCTTCAGGGCTTCGACGGCCTTCTGGGTGGTCGGCTTGACCGGGTCGGCGATGGCCAACACGGCGGCGACCGCCCCGTCGATGGCGACATAGATCGCCGTGGCGCCGTCCTGGCGCAGCGCTTCGGCCTGGTCGGCGAGCGGTTTGGCCGACACGCCTTGTTCGTCCAGGAAGCGGGCTGAACCGATCGCCAGGGCGCGCCCTTCGACCTTGCCGACCACGCCCTTGCCCACGGGCGAGTCGAAGTCTTCGGGATGCGACAGCGGCAGCTCCCGCGCCGCCGCGGCCCGGACGATCGCGTCGGCCAGCGGATGCTCGCTGGCCCGCTCCAGGCTGGCGGCGAGACGCAGAATCTCCTCCTCCGTGAACCCCGCCGCCGGGCGGATCGCCGTGACGGCCGGTCGGCCTTCGGTGAGGGTGCCGGTCTTGTCGACGACGAGCGTGTCGATCTTTTCGAAGCGCTCCAGGGCCTCGGCGTTCTTGATCAGCACGCCGGCTGCCGCGCCGCGGCCGACACCGACCATGATCGAGATCGGCGTGGCCAGCCCCAGGGCGCAGGGACAGGCGATGATCAGGACCGAGACCGCCGCCACCAGCGCGAAGGCCATGCTCGGCGGCGGGCCGAACGCCGCCCAGGCGCCGAAGGCGATCAGGGCGACGAGCATGACGGCCGGCACGAACCAGCCCGATACCCGGTCGGCCATCCGCTGGATGGGCGCGCGGCTGCGCTGGGCCTCGGCCACCATCGCCACGATCTGCGCGAGCAAGGTGTCGGCGCCGGGCGGGGGGGCGGTACACACGACCTTGTCGGCGATCATCAGGAAGGAGCCCGTCTTGTTCAGCGCGCCGCCGATCACCTTGTCGCCCGGAGACTTGTGGACCGGCATGGACTCGCCGGTCACCAGGGACTCGTCGACCGAGGCCTCGCCCATCAGCACCCGGCCGTCGACGGGGATCTTTTCGCCGGGGCGCACGCGCAGGTGGAAGCCGACCTGGATGTCCTCGACGGGAATCTCGAAGTCCTCGCCGTCGAACATCCGGCGCGCGGTCTTGGGCGACAGGTCCAGCAGCGCCTTGATCGCGCCGGAGGTGTTCTCGCGGGCGCGCAGCTCAAGCACCTGGCCCAGCAGCACCAGAACCGTGATCACCGCGGCGGCCTCGAAATAGATCGGCGTCGAGCCGTCGGGTCGGCGGAAGGCAGCCGGGAAGAGCTGGGGCGCCAGGGTGGCCACCACGCTGTAGGCCCAGGCTACGCCGATGCCCATGGCGATCAGCGTGAACATGTTGAGCTGGCGCGTCGCCAGCGAGCGGGCGCCACGCTCGAAGAAGGGCCAGCCGCAGCCCAGCACCACGGGGGTCGCCAAGGCCAATTGGACCCAATTGGACACCCCCGGCGCCAGGTGCGGCGCCATCAGTCCGACGTGGCCGCCCATCTCCAGCGCGAAGACCGGCAAGGCCAGGGCCAGGCCGATCCAGAACCGGATCGTCATGTCGCGCAGTTCGGGATTGGGTCCGCTGTCGGCCGTGACGGTCAGCGGCTCCAGGGCCATGCCGCAGATCGGGCAGCTGCCCGGGCCGGACCGCCGGATTTCTGGGTGCATCGGGCAGGTATAGATCGCGCCCGGCGTGGCCTCGGACGCTGCTGCCGTCGGCGTGGCGGGGTTTTGCAGGTAGCGTTCAGGCTCGGCGTCGAACTTGCGAGCGCAGCCGGCCGAGCAGAAGTGGATATGCTGGCCCGCGTGCTGGCGGTGCTCCGGCGCGGTGGCCGGATCCACGCTCATGCCGCAGACGGGATCGCGATGCTCGCCGACCGGGACGCCAGGGTCAGGGTGATGGCCTTGGTGCGAGTTCGAACCGCTCATCCGTCTGCCTTCCGCGCGCTACGACACGCTGGGCACTACGCATCTCAAAACGGCTTCCCTCATTGCGACGTATCAACCTGTCGGAAATCTTGAGCATGATCGGTCATGGAACCAGGCCGGGTTGGTTGCCCGGTGGACTCTGACGTCGACGTCCCACGACCTTGGCGTCGTCGCAGGCCACGAGGTTTCGCCGGTCCCAGGCGTCCAGTTCCTCGATCGGATAGAGCACGGCCTTGCCGATCTTGACGAACGGCGGACCGATGCGCTGGGCGCGCCAGTTTTCGAGGGTGCCGACCGAGACCTCGCCGCGATAACGCTCGGCGACCTCATCGGTGGTCAGAAACTTCTCGTCGGCCATGGGTCTGGCTCCGGTCATCCGCGTCGACAGCCGCCGGGGATCGCGGCTGTCCGTTCACGCGGGCTCATCGGTCTTCACCTTGGCGAGGCGGAACATCTCGGCAAGGTGGTCCGGGGCCAGACCGCGTCCAGGCCGCGCCAACAGCGCCCCGCCCGTGCGAGACAGGAGGCTGGTGATACGGTTGCGGCCCTCACGGCGCCCGATCGCGGCGTCCGGAAGGTAGGGTAACGAGCGTCCCAGGTGTCTTGCAGAGCGAGCCGCTTCCGGCTCGCCAGTCACGGGTCACGCAGGCGCTAGGATCTGCTCCCCCCGCCCCTGTTGCTCTGCACGAAGGAGGCAGCGCGCTTTGTCAGCCTCTCGCCCAGGACCATGGAAAAGCATCGCTCCCATGGGACGGGACCGGCCTATTCGAAGCTCGGGGGCAGGGTCGTCTATCGCATCGCCGATCTCCAGACCTGGGTCGCGCTGGGCCCTCGGACCTGGACCGGTGATGCGGGCGTGGGGTGGTTCATCCGGCCAAGGCGCGCTTCCGAGGAGGCGGAGGCGCCTAGCGCCATCCCCTAGGCCTGGCTGATCTTGGCCGCGAGCAGGTCCTTGTAGCCCGTGCGCGTCATCCACTCGGCCCGCTTCAGGTGCGACTCCCAGCAGGCATGGGCCGAAGGCTCATCTTGGCTGGGATCGCGATGTAGCACCAGGAGGGCGACCTCGCGCCAGTCAGCGTCCTCTCGGCGGGCGTCGAGCAGGCGCAGATAGACGACCAGGTGATCAAGATCGTAATCCGTCAGGCCCTCGGACCAGGGCGCGACATCGGCGATCTCAGGATCGAGCACGGGCGCCATGCGCGTCTCCGTCTGGCCGTTGCAATCGTCCGAACGCGCCCGCCGTCGCTCGCCGGGGCTGTCCAGCCCGGCGATGAATGACCCGGCTTCCGGCTGGGCGCAACCGGCGCCGCTGTCGGCGCCGCTCTCGACAGCCCCGCAGCCTTTTGGCCAGACTTTACGCCTGCGCCTTTGATGAGCGGGTCGCCATGTCGGCGGATCAGACGCCATTGCCGCCGTGGAGGTCCCAAGAGGCCTATCGCCCCCTGCTCGCGGCCGACCCCGCGGTCTGGGCCTGGGAGTTCGGGCGGCGCGGCGCCGGGGCCGAGACGCAAGACCCGGATGCCACCCTCCCGGACCTCTGTTTTGCTGGAGCGGGGCCAGGCGTTGACCCCGTTCCCACGGTGCTGTGGCGCTGGGAGGCCGATCGGTCGGTGCCGGTCCTGAGCCTATTTCCGGCGGCGGCTGGCGACCCCGATGCGCTCGACATTGGCGGGCTCGACCTGGCCGTGATCGTGGTGCGCACCCTGGACGGTCATCAGCACGTGATGGTCAGCGACGGCGCGCGACGCCTGCGCTTCGCCGTGGCCGAGGGCGACGTTCTGGCCGGGCCGATGCACTGCCGGATCCATCTTCCCCCGCATAGCGTGGGGGTCGGATCCATGGACAGCCTGCGCCTGTTGATCGCCTTGCGCGACACCGGACGACTGCCGTCGGCGGGGAGTGGGGCGCGCGCGAAGCCCTTGAGATGGCTGCAAATGCTTCGAGCGCACGACGCACGACGCGCCGGCGCCAGCCAGCGCGACATCGCCATGCTGCTCTTCGGCGAAGCCAGGGTTCAGGAAGATTGGAGCGGCCGGTCCGACTACATGCGCATGCGCGTTCAGCGCCTGCTGCGCGCCGCCGAGCATCTCGTCGCGGGCGGCTATCGCGCGCTCTGCGGTCTTGGCTTGGCTCGTATGGACACGCCCAAGACCGTCGAGGTCTGGCGCTCGGCCGCCTGGCGACGCGGCGGGGCGGTCATGATGCTGCTGTCGGGATCTTTCCTGGGGACATCCTGTGGGCTGGCGGAAAGCCTGCACGGCCAGTGCCGACTTTGGTAGAAGCCGTGCAGGAAATCAGTAGGCCTCGACGTGAATCCAGCACGGCGTCGATGAGGGCGATAATTTTCCCGCGCGGCAGGGGAGCGGTGCGGCCACGGTGATTCCTGACCGGGCGGATCGGGCGCTCAATGACGCCATGGCAAAGCCCCTTGTCGCCGCCGCCCCGTCCCCGCTCGCACCAGAATCCGCACGAACAGCGGACGTGGCCGTCTGTCTGGCGCGCCTTGCCTGGGAGTTCCTGCGACGAAACCCTCGCTATCGCGCCGACTATGCGAGCCTGCGATCCGGCGCGATCGACGCCCTGCCCGAGCACTGGGGGCTAAGCGCGCCGGTCGATCCCGACGCGACCGACATCGACGCTGATGGATTCTGGCGAGTGGCCCCTTTCCGCGAGGCGGCCACGGATATCGTTCGCCCGTGTCGGACCTGGACTACTCGTCAGGCGGCAGCATCCTTGGCAGGTTCTCCGCCAACCAGCGCTCGGTGTTCTCGTCCCGCTTGTCCAGATGATCCTCAAGACTGTCGAACGGGCGCTTGAACGCCTCGATCAGGATGGCCGGGCCGATATGGGTCATCCGGTCTCCGACCTTGTCGCTGAACCGGCGGAACGAGGCCAGCTGGATGGAGACGATCTTGTTGTCCATGCTGCGCAGGGCATGGTCGGGCGAGCCGAGCATCAGCGTGTCCATGATCCCGGCCGGATCGCTGTCGGTGGCTTCGGCGAACCGCCAGATCTTGGCGATGTCCAGCGGACCCTGGCCAGCCTCGAAGCTGTAGTAGCTGCGCAGGGGCATGCCCATGGCGTCGGCGACCGCGCGCGCGCTCATGTGGCGCAGGCCGCGGATCAGTTTCAGGGTCTTTGACAGGAGCTGGCGCTGACGCTCCAGATCCTCGGATGCGCGTTTGACCAAAGCTGTACTCGACACTGGCTACAGACATGAGTCCCCACGCGAACCCATGGTCAAAGCACAACCCTACGTATTCCGGGCTGTGCGGCCACATTTAATGTCGCCTGCCCGACCACCAAGCGTGTTCATCCGTGATCGTGCGAATTTCCGGAAAGCCCGTACCGAATTCCTGCACGGTTCATGCAGTTTGGCGGTTCGGCGGCGAAATCGCGATCCATGGAACGTCGAAAATCGGCGTTAAACGCCAGAACGTGTCGAGAAACCCGCGCATCGACGTCTGCTGCTCGCGCCAAAGGGTCGACCGGGCCGCGACGGGGTTGAAACTGGCGAGACGGCATCGCGGACCAAGACCTTGCCTCCATCGCGCGACTCCTTCGGCTTGGCGCTGGGCGCCTTGCGACGTCGTCTTCGCCTGGGCGTGGACGCGCCAGGCGCGGCCCTGCCCATCAACCTGATCGCGGCGGAGCTTCGCTTGTCGTCGACGCCGGTGCGCGAGGCGCTGTCGCGATTGGCGGGCGAGGATCTCGTTGAGAAACGCGGACCGGCCTACACCCGGCCCCAACTCGATGGCCCGGCCCTGGCCGAACTCTACCATCTGCGCCTGCTCTATCTGACGGCGGCCCTGGCGCCGGACGCCGAGCGGCGCGCCAAGCATCGTCAATGGCCGCCCCGCGCGCCCTTTCGCTTCGCCGCCGATCTCGCCGAACCGGGTCGCGATCCCGCCGCGATCGTCGAGGCGCTGTTCCTTGAAGTCGTCCTCGGCGCGGATGATCTGATGCTCGCCCAAGCCTATCAGCGCACCGCCGAGCGGCTGGCGCCGTTTCAGCCGATCGAGGCCCAACTGTTCGCCGATCTCGCGACCGAGGCGCTGGGCGTCGTGTCGGCCTTCGAGACCGGCAATGGCGCGGCGCTGAGGAGTGCGGTGCGCCAACACCACCGTCGGCGGATGGGCGCCGCCCACGCCATCGCCCGCTTGGCCGGGGGCGGAAAATATCGACCGGATATCGTTTGAATATCAAACAGGCGGGGCGCTGGCTTGAGAGGCCGCGATCGGCGGCGTTTTCAAAAAGGAGCCTGCCATGACCTCCACCACCCCCCGTCTCGTCCTGCTGCGCCTGGGCGCGGCCAAGGCCCTGACCCTGTCCATCGAGGAGGGGACGATCAAGGAAGCCGGCAGCAGCCAGTACTACTTCGTCTGACCCGGCCGCGGCGACGCGCCCGGTCGCGCCGCCCATCGCCTCGTCGGCGTCCTTGCCGGCGAGATCCGTAACGCCGCCGCGTCTTTGACGCGGCCACAGCGAAAGTCAAAGCCATGTCCAACTCCACCGCGACCCTTCGGGTGATCCGCCTCGGCGGCGCGCTCGATCTGACCCGCTCGGTCGACGACGAGGGCCTGCGCGAGCCGATGCAACCCCAGCTCGCCTGGTTCTGAGCGATCGGTCCTGCCGCGCGGCCGCCGCGCCGCGCGACAGGACAATCGGCTGGGAGGCCGCGATGGCGTTGTGGTTGGCCAGCGATGTTCACGCGACGGCGATCGACGAGGACATCGTCTTTCTCGATGTCGCCGCCGACGCCTATCTTTGCCTCGTCCAGGCCAGCCTGCTGGTGACGTTGGAGGAAGGCGGCGCGGTGAGACCGCGCGACGAGGTGTCCGCCCAGACCCTGCTGGAGGCTGGTCTGGTGACGCGTACGTCCAGTCCGGCGGCCCGAGCGATCCCGCCCAAACCCACCCTCGATCTGCGCGGCGCCGCTCGCCGTCCAAGCCC
>JAYRLX010000464.1:0-2821 GCA_041905125.1 Caulobacter sp.
TTCCAAAGGCTTGCCGGCGGATGTTCATGCGCTGGCCGAGACATTGATGGCCGAGGTCTGTCTCCGCGATCTGAAGGTGGCCGTGGCCGAGAGTTGCACGGGCGGTCTGGCCGCCGCGGTGCTCACCGATGTCGAAGGCCGCTCGCACGGCTTTGATCGCGGCTTCGTCACCTATACCGACGAGGCCAAGCACGCCTTGCTCGACGTCGCCTGGGATGTCCTTAGGACCGTGGGCGCGGTCTCGCCGGAGGCGGCGAAGGCGATGGCGGCCGGCGCGCTGGCGGAGTCCGACGCTGACCTTGCGTTGTCGATTACCGGCTTCGCCGGACCCGGCGGTCCCGACGACCAGCCCGGCCTCGTCTATTTCGGTACGGCGGTGCGGGGGCGCGAACCGGAATACGCCGTGCGCCGTTTCGCCGATACGGACCGGACCTCGGTCAGGATCGAGAGCTTGCGGGTGGGATTTCAGCTTCTGCTCGAAGCGGCCGATCGGTTCGCTGTGCCTTAAATGTTCTTGAAATGTTCTTTTCTCGTGACATGATTGGGCCATGGCCCAGGCGACGAACATCAAGGGCGCGGTTCCGCGCGGACGGGGCGCGCGGTCCAACCGGACGGGACGCTTCGAGGCGCTTGAGCGCGAGGCCTTCGACGACGGCTGGGGCGAGGAGGAAGAGCCCAAGCAGCTGAAGACCGAGCTGCAGCCGATGAAGTCGCGGACGATCATCGCCCGCAACCAGAGCCCCGACGTCGGCTTCGATCGGTCGATCAATCCCTATCGAGGGTGCAGCCACGGCTGCATCTACTGCTACGCGCGGCCCAACCACGCCTATCTGGGCCTGTCGCCGGGGCTCGACTTCGAGAGCAAGATCTTCTTCAAACCGCACGCCGGAGAGCTGCTGGAAAAGGAGCTGGCCAAGCCTAGCTACACGCCCGCGACTATCCATATCGGCGGCGACACCGACCCCTACCAGCCGGACGAAAAGCAACTGCGCGTGACGCGGCAGGTGATCGAGGTGCTGGAGCGCTGCAGTCACCCGTTCACGATCATCACCAAGTCAGCGCTGATCCTGCGCGACCTCGACATCTATGCGCGGCTGGCCGAGCGGAAGCTGACGCGGGTGGCGATCTCGATCACCACCCTGGACCGCAAGCTGGCCCGCAGCATGGAGCCGCGCGCGGCGACGCCCGGTAAGCGGATCGAGGCGGTGCGGCGGCTGACCGAGGCCGGCGTGCCGGTGACGGTGATGTTCGCCCCGGCGATCCCGGGGCTGAACGACCACGAGGTCGAGGCGGTGCTGGAGGCGTCCGCGAAAGCCGGCGCGCGCGGCGCAGGCTATGTCGCCCTGCGCCTGCCGCGCGAGATCGCCCAGCTGTTCGAGGAGTGGCTGGAAACGGACCATCCCGACCGCGCGCGCCGCGTTATGTCCTTGGTGCGTCAAGTGCGGCGCGGCGAGACCTATCGCTCCGGCTGGGGCGAGCGCATGACGGGCGAGGGGCCGGTGGCCGAGGTGCTGCGCCAGCGCTTCCACCTGGCGGTCAAGAAGTTCGGCCTGGACCAGCCCTGGGCGCCGCTCGATTGCGGCCAGTTCAAGCGGCCCGTGCTGGGCGGCGCGCAGATGGACCTGTTCGGCTAGTTGCCGCTTGACCGCGCGACGGCCACTGGCGAAGCAGGGCCATGATCTCCGTCGTGCTGCTCGCTTCCGAAGACCTGCCGGGCCTGGCCGCCCAGATGGCCATGCTGGTGCCCGCCGCCGTCGATGGCCTGGTCAAGGAGGTGATCCTGGCGGGCCCATCGACGCCGGGCGTCGAAGCCTTGGTCGAGGATAGCGGCGCGCGGCTGGTTCTGGCCCCGGGCGACGCCGCGGCCGCCTTTGCGGCGGGGGCGGAGGCGGCGCGAGGCGATTGGATCCTGACCCTGCGCGGGACGCCGGCGCTGCGCGAAGGCTGGCGCGAGCCGGTCGAGAAGCACCTGGCGGGCGGCGGCGGCGCTCCGGCGGTCCTGGCCGCGCCGGGCGGGCTGTTGGCGCGACGCCTGCACGGCGTCCTGGTCCGTCGCCTGGAATGGCCGGCGAGGGGCGGCGAGGAGCGGGCGCTGGCGAAGACGCTGAAAGCTCTGCGGCTGACCTACTAGGGCAGGCCGCTGACCAGTTCGCCGATCGAGGTGACCTGCTGCACCTTGGGATCCAGGCGGAAGTCGACCAGCCGCGCGCCGCTGGCCACGGCGTCCAGCGTGCGGTTCTCGGCGCCCATCAGCCGGCGATAGGTCCAATAGCTGGCCATCACCTTCTCGACGTAGTTGCGAGTCTCCTGGAACGGCAGGCTCTCGATCAGCAGCAGGCTGTCGCAGTCGGCGCCCAGTTGCTGCAGCGTGCGGTTCAGCGTGCCCGGGCCGCCGTTGTAGGCGGCGACGGCGCGCAGGATGTCGGGGCTCTGCAGGCCGCGATCCATCAGCCAGGTGAAGTAGTCCTGACCGACCCGCAGGTTGAAGGCCGGGTCGAACAGCGGCGTGTTGTCGGCCAGCAGCTTGTCGTCGCCGGCGGCGCGGGCGGCGGCAACCGGCATCACCTGCATCAGCCCCACGGCGCCGGCGTTGGAGACCGCCAGCGGGTCGAAGCGGCTCTCCTGGCGCACCAGGGCGTAGACCAGGGCCTTGTCCAGCGTGAAGCCGCCGATCGGCTCCAGGGCGGGCAGGGGATAGTCCTCGCCGCCGACCCGGCGCATGGGGCGGCCGGCGTTCAGCGGGGCGTTGGCGTTGAGGGCCAGGGCCAGGGTGGTCCAGTCGCCGCGCAGGTTCTCCGTGTCGGCCAGGGAGAGGCCGGCG
>JAYRLX010000042.1:0-15877 GCA_041905125.1 Caulobacter sp.
TGACCGACGTCGGCGGGATCACCGCGCGGGTGGTCGGGCTGCTGCGGCCTCTGATCGGAGACGTGACTCTGGACGTTGTCGTCGGCGGCGCGGCGCCCAGCCTGCCGGCCCTGCGCGCCCTGGCCGAGCAGGACACGCGCCTCGCGCTGCACGTCGACGCCCAGGACATGCCGCGCCTGACCCTGGAATCCGACCTGGCGGTCGGGGCCGGCGGCTCGACGACTTGGGAACGCTGCGTGCTGGCCCTGCCGACCCTGGCGCTGATCCTGGCCGACAACCAGGCTCCCGCCGCCCGCGCCCTGGCGGCGGTCGGCGTCGCGCCCTGCCTGGACGTCGCCGCGCCGGACTTCGAGACCGCCTTCGCGCGGGAAGTCTCGGACTTGCTGGAAAACGGAGAGCGCCGCGCGGCGCTGTCCGCCGCCAGCGCCGAGGTCTGCGACGGCCTGGGGGCCGAGCGGGTCGCGGCCGCGTTTCTGGAGATCGTCCGGGCGGCCTAGAACGCGTTAGGCCTAGAGGTCGGTCCAGGCGTCGATCGCGGTAAGGGTGCGCAGCACGTTCCGGCGGCGATCGAGACCGTCGCCGACGCGCGCACGGGTGTGGACGCGCATATGGCCTGGCAGATCGTCGGCGGCGAAGAAGCCCAGGGCGGCGATCTCATCGTCCGGGTCCCGCTGGCCAGGCTCGACGATACGGGCCTCGAAATGCAGCACCACGTCGGACCGGAACACGGAGACATAGGTCCCGATGAAGGCCGTCACCTCCGCCACGCACCCGGTCTCTTCCAGGATCTCGCGCAGCACGCCTTCGATCGGTGTCTCGCCGACCTCCAGGCCGCCGCCAGGCTGCGTCCAGGCCTGCTCGCCATAGGCTTGCCGCACCAGCAGCACACGGCCCGCGTCGTCGAACACCGTGGCGAAGACCCCGACCGTGTAGGCCATGGTCAGCCCACCATCGACCAGTCCAGCGGCTCGCCGCGAGTGATGTCGCGCGCGGCGGGGCGGCCCAGCACCTTGTCCAGCTCGCCGGGCGGCAGGCCCGCGCCCGGGCGCACCGAGCGGATGTTGGCGCGGCTCAGGGTCTCGCCGGCCTTGATGTCGGCGGTGACATAGAGCGAGCGGCGGAACTGCAGATTGGCCCGCTCGGCGCCCAGCACGTCGTAGTGCGCCACGCCCAGGGCGGCCCAGGCGTTCTTGGTGTCGTCGACCAGGGCCTTGAACTCGGCCGGCTCCAGGCTGAAGGCGGCGTCCGGTCCGCCGTCGGCGCGGGCCAGGGTGAAGTGCTTCTCGACGCAGCAGGCCCCCAGGGTCACCGCCGCCACCGAGGCGGCCGTGCCCGGCGTGTGGTCGGACAGGCCGATCGGGCAGCCGAAGCGGGCGGCCATGTCCGGCACGGTCCGCACATTGGCGTCGGCGAAGGTGGCCGGATAGCTCGACACGCAGTGCAGCAGCAGCACCCCCGCCGCGCCGGCGGCCAGGGCCGTGTCGCGGGCGGTCTTCATTTCCTCCAGGTTCGCCATGCCGGTCGAGATGATCAGCGGCTTGCCCTTCGAGGCCGCGTACTTGATCAGCGGCAGGTCGACGGCCTCGAACGAGGCGATCTTGAAGGCCGGCGCGCCCAGGTCGTCCAGCAGGTCGACGGCGGTCTCGTCGAACGGGCTGGAGAAGATCGTCACGCCGCGCTTATGGGCGCGTTCGAAGATGGCCGCGTGCCATTCGAACGGCGTCTGGGCTTCCTGGTAGAGCTCATAGAGCGTGCGGCCGTCCCACAGGCCGCCATGGATCTTGAACTCGGGGCGGTCGACGTCGAGCGTGATGGTGTCGGCGGTGTAGGTCTGGATCTTGATCGCGTCGCAGCCGGTGTCGGCCGCCGCGTCGACCATCTCAAGGCAGCGGTCGAGGCTGCCGTTGTGGTTGCCCGACAGCTCGCAGATCACATACGGCGAATAGTCGGCGCCGATCCGGCGACCGGCGATCTCGATGAAGGGGGCGGACATGACGGATCACCCGGAAACGTGGTTGCCGTCAGCTTAACCCGCCAAAGGTGGACGAGCCGTCAATTGCTTTATCCGACTTCCCCGGCGAATGCCGGGGCCCAGATACATCCGCTGAGCAAGGACGGTGTTCGCGATCTGGCGGCAGTCGACAACCTGGGCCTTTCAAGGTTCGATCTGGGCCCCGGCATTCGCCGGGGAAATCGGCCTCGGGATTACTCCAGGTGCGGTTCGTAATCGTGAAGGGGCGGCCGACGGCTGCGGCGTTCCTCGTATTCGCGCTTGCCGACGAGGGCGGACACCCCGGCCAGGGCGGCGAAGATCGCGATCAGCGCCAAGCCCAGCTTGACGTCGCCGATCCAGAAATTGGCCACCCCGACGAACAGGATGACCAGACCCACGCCCAGCATGACTCCGAGCTTCATGAGTTTTCCTCCGGTGGCTTTTGTCGCCACTAAAGGGGAAGTCCACACCAAAAACAGGGTTATGTCTACGGACCTTCACCGTGACATGATCGCGCTGTAGGGGAGCCAATCTGGCGCGGCGGCGGAATCGCGCCTAGATATCCGCCATGTCCAGCACCGCTCCCCGCCAAACCCGTTGCCTGATCATCGGATCGGGTCCCGCCGGCTACACCGCCGCCATCTACGCCGCGCGCGCCCTGCTGAAGCCGGTGCTGATCGCCGGCATCCAGCCCGGCGGCCAGCTGACGATCACGACCGACGTCGAAAACTATCCGGGCTTCGCCGACGTGATCCAGGGCCCCTGGCTGATGGACCAGATGCGCGCCCAGGCCGAGCACATGGGAACCGAGCTGGTCAACGACATCGTGACCTCGGTCAACCTCTCCAAGCGCCCGTTCACGGTCAAGACCGACAGCGGCCAGGACTGGATCGCCGAGACGATCATCATCGCCACCGGCGCCCAGGCTAAGTGGCTGGGCCTGGAGAGCGAGAGCAAGTTCCAGGGCTTTGGCGTCAGCGCCTGCGCCACCTGCGACGGCTTCTTCTATCGCAACAAGGAAGTGGTCGTGGTCGGCGGCGGCAACACGGCCGTCGAGGAAGCGCTGTTCCTGACCAGCTTCGCCAGCAAGGTGACCCTGGTCCACCGCAAGGACGAGCTGCGCGCCGAGAAGATCCTGCAGGAGCGCCTGCTGGCCCACCCGAAGATCGAGGTGGTCTGGGACAGCGTCATCGACGAGGTGACCGGGCAGACCGATCCGATGGGCGTCACCGGCGTGCGCCTGAAGAACGTCAGGACCGGCGCGACCACGGACCTGGCCTGCGACGGCGTCTTCATCGCCATCGGCCACGCGCCGTCGTCGGAGCTGTTCGCCGGCCAGCTGGACACCGGTCCGGGCGGCTATCTGAAGGTCAAGCCGGGCACGGCCTCGACCGCGATCAAGGGCGTCTACGCCGCCGGCGACGTCACCGACGACGTCTACCGCCAGGCCGTCACCGCCGCCGGCATGGGCTGCATGGCCGCCCTGGAAGCCGTCCGCTTCCTGGCCGAGGAAGACCACAAGAAGGCCCACCACCCGATCAGCCACGCGGAAGCGAACAAGATCGGCGTTTGGTGAGGGTGTAGAAGCGCCCCCTCCGTCACGATGCTTCGCATCGCGACACCTCCCCCGTTTCACGGGTGAGGAGGAAACCGCTCCCTCCTGCCCCGCTTGCGGGGGAGGTGGATCGGCGCGCAGCGACGAGACGGAGGGGGCGCTTCCCCCCTTAATTCAGCGGATTCAACAAACTCGGCGGCCGGGGCTTGGGCTTGGGCGGCGGAGGCGGCGGCGTAGGAGGCGCTGACACCGTCGGCGGCGCGGGCTCGCTCACGGCCTCCAGTGACTTGTTGATCTTGGCGATCTCCTCGGCGGTGGGGATGCGGCGACCGGCGACCACGCCCTGGGCCACCACCCGCTCGCCGTTCGGCGCGTTGGCGTCGGGCACGGTGACCAGGGTCGCGCCCGGCAGGATCAGGTTCGAGACCCCCAGCATCTGGGCCACCGCCCCAGTCGCCGCCGGCGGCGCGGGAACGGCCTGGGCGGCCAGCACCTCGGGCGGGGCGGCCTCCAGGGTGCGCGGGTCGGCGGCGTAGAGGATGTCGGCCGAGACCGTCTCGTTGCCGGAGTAGCGGCCCTTGAACGCCGCGAGCGTCCCGGACGGACCGGTCCAGCGATAGAAGATGTGCTGGCCGAACTGCTTCAGCTTGACCAGGGTCGGCGCCCAGTAAGGCGCGACATAGTCGGCGTGATAGTGGGTGGCGGTGCCCACCGGCTTGAACACGAAACCCTTCAAGGCCCGCCGCGCCACGGCCTCGGCGTTGGCCCACATGGCCGGAGCGGGCTCGCGCGCCAGCGAGCCGTCGCAGGCGAAGCTGAACTGGCAGCCGGTGGCCCGCGCCGCGCCCTCGTAGATCACCCCGCAGATCGACTTCGGATAGCCGGGGTGGCGCATCCGATTGATCACGGTTTGGGCCACGGCCATCTGGCCCTCCCCCGGCTCGAACCCGGCCTCGTAATAGACCGCCTGGGTCAGGCACTTCAGCGCCTTGGCCCGCGCGTCGGCCGAGCCCGTCAGCACGAACGGCTTGGCCGGCTCCAAGCCGTCGGGGACGGCGGGCCGCAGGGCGTTGATGATCCGCGCCTCGTCGAAATCGGGATCGCGATCGCCCAGACGGGGGATGGCCTTCAGGTCGATGACCTCCCAGCCCTCGACGCGCCCCCAATAGTCCTTGTGGCGGCGGGGATCGTGGCGCTTGGCCAGGGCCAGCATGGCCGGATCGTAGTCGGCGACATAGCGGGCCAGGCCCTTGTCGCTGAAGCTGCCCGTCACCCGGAACAGCCCCGCTTCCCGCCCCTCTCCGGCGGCGACGTAATAGGTGGTGGTCGAGCACGCGCAAAGGCCGCCGACGACCAGGGCGGTCGCGGCGGCCTTGCGGATTGAAAAGGCGCCCAGGGTCCCCACCCCGCCCTCTGGCGGCTACTTGCCGCCGAGCGTGGAGCGAAGCATCCAGGCGTGCTTCTCGTGCGCCTGCAGGCGTTGGGTGAAGAGGTCGGCCGTCGCCTCGTCGCCGGCGTCCTCGGCGACGGGGAAGCTGTCGCGCAGGGTGCGGATCACCGTCTCGTTGTCGGCCAACAGCTCTTTCAGCATGGCCTCCCAGTCGCTTTCGGGATTGCCGTCCTTGATGCTCGAGAGGTTGCCGAAGGCGGCGTAGCCTTGCGGCGCCAGCTCGCCCAGGGCGCGGATGCGCTCGGCGATGGCGTCCAGCGCGGTCCACTCTTCGGTGTATTGGCCTTCCAACAGAACGTGCAGCGACTGAAAGTTCGGGCCGCGAACATTCCAGTGATAACCGTGCGTCTTGAGATACAACGCGTAGCTGTCGGCCAGCACCTTGTTCAGCGCCGCGGCGATGTCGGAGCGTTGTTTGGCGCTCAGTCCGGTGTTCAGCGCATCGGCCATCGTGATCTCCCGTGTTGCTTGTCTTAGGTAAGCGTGCCCATCTTCCGCGCAAGACATCTTTGCTGGGACGAAGATGGAGAACAAAGACGCCCCGTCCCTTGCTCCCGACGAGCAAGGACGCATTCACGGCCTGATTAGCGCATGGCTGATCCCTCCGGTTCCACCACCGGCGCCGCTTTGCGCGCTGGCGGCGCTGATCGGGGTCGGCATGGCCGTGCTGATCCGGATCGCCTTGCTGGGCCTGCACGGCGGCGTCGGGGCGACCCAGCCATTTTTCCCCGCCGTGATGATGGTGACGCTGTACGCCGGCTGGCGCTGGGGCCTCATTCCCACGGCGGCCGGCGCCGTCTTCGGCTGGTGGCTGTGGGGCGGCCGCGAGGGCGTGCCGCTGTCCGAGGACGAGCTGGCGACCATGGTCATCTACCTGCTGTGCGCGGTGATGGTCGTCGGGATCGCCGAGGGGCTGCGCGGCGCCATCCGGGGCCTGGCTAAGGTCAAGAAGGACCTGACCGAGGCGAAGGAGCGGCTTCGCGTGACCCAGACCGCCGCCGGCGTCGGTCCCTGGGAGTTCGATCTGGAGACCGGCGAGCTCCATTTCTCGCCCGCCGCGCGGCGGAACCTGGGCGCGCCGCTGGACGGACCGATCCGGCTGGCCGACATGGCCAAGTACGTCCACCCCGACGACCAGGAAATGGCCCGAGAGCGGGTTCGCGCCGCCCTGGCCGGGTCCGAGGAATACGAGGTCGAATACCGCCTGGCCGACACCAGCCAGGGCGAGCGCTGGGTCCACGGCCGCGGCGAGGTGATCCGCGACGAAAGCGGCAAGCCGACCCGGATGATCGGCCTGAACTTCGACGTCACCAACCGCCGCCGCGCCGAGGAGCAGGTGCGCGAGAGCGAGGCGCGCTTCCGCAGCCTGGCCGACAGCGCGCCCGCGCTGATGTGGACCACCCGGCCCGGCGGCGTGCGCGAGTTCGTCAACCAGGCCTATGTCGACTTCGCGGGCCTGTCCTATGACGAGGCGCTGACTCTGGATTGGCGCTCGCGCCTGCACCCCGACGACCTGCCGAGCATTCTGAAGGCCCAGATCGCGGGCGAGGCCTCGCTGAAGCCGTTCAGCCTTGAGGGGCGTTACCGACGCGCCGACGGGGAATGGCGGTGGCTGAAGTCGTTCTCGCAGCCGCGCCTGGATTCCAGCGGCGCCTTCTCCGGCTTCTCCGGCATCGCCTTCGACATCACCGACGCCAAGCGCGCCGAGGAGAACCTGACCAACATCAACGAGCTGCTCAGCGAGCGCGCGGCCGCCGCCGTGGCCGAGCGCGACGCGGCCCAGGCCCAGCTGCTGCAGGCCCAGAAGCTGGAGGCGATCGGCCAGCTGACCGGCGGGGTGGCCCACGACTTCAACAACCTGCTGACCGTGGTGATCGGCGCCCTGGACGTCGTCGCGCGTCACCCCGAGGACGAACGCCGGCGCGAGCGGATGATCAACGCGGCCCTGGCGGCGGCCAAGCGCGGCGAGAAGCTGACCCAGCACCTCTTGGCCTTCGCCCGCCGCCAGCCCTTGAAGCCCGAGGTGCGCCGCGTCGACGGCCTGATCGCCGAGAGCGAGGAGTTGCTGAAGCGCGCCCTGGGCGACGCCTATGGCTTCAAGCTGCGGCTGGGCGCGGGCGTGCGCTCGGCGCGGATCGACGCCGGGCAGTTCGAGGCGGCGCTGCTGAACCTGGTCGTCAACGCCCGCGACGCGACCTTGCCCGGCGGCTCGGTCACGATCGAGTCCGGCGCGGTGACGATCGCCGAGCCGCGCGGCGAGCTCGAGCCTGGCGCCTATCTGAAGGTCTCGGTGCGCGACACCGGCTCGGGCATGGACGCCGAGACGATCGCCCGCGCGGGCGAGCCGTTCTTCACCACCAAGCCGCCCGGCGAGGGCACCGGCCGTGGCCTCTCGCAGGTCTATGGCTTCGCGCGGCAGAGCGGCGGCTCGGTCGAGATCGAGAGCGTGGTCGGCCAGGGCTCGACCATCTCCCTGCTGTTGCCCGTGGTCGAGGCTGCCGCGCCGCGCGATCTGGCTGAGAAGATCGACCACATCCGCACCCAGACGCCGTCGCGCGTGCTGCTGGTCGAGGACGATCCGCAGGTGGCGGAACTGGTCGAGGCGATGCTGAGCGACCTGGGCCACACGGTCGTCCGGGCCGGCGGAGTCGAGGACGCCCTCTCGCGGCTCGACGCGGATCCGGCGGTGGAGCTGGTGCTCAGCGACGTGATCATGCCCGGCGGCCAGAGCGGCGTGGATCTGGCCGAGCAGCTGGCCGCCTCGCGTCCGGGCCTGCCGGTCGTGCTGTGCTCAGGCTATGTCGGCGGCGACCAGAGCCGCGCCCGCGCCGGCGACTGGCCGTTCATCTCCAAGCCGTTCTCGCTGGAGACCCTGGCCCAGGCCCTGGCGCAGGCCCGGGCGAGCTAGGCGCTTGACTCACCCATAACCTCATAGTTATGAAACAAACCCATAACCTAGAAGTTATGAGTTCGATGTCCCCCGCGCCCGACGACCTCTTCCGCGCCCTCGCCGACCCGACCCGCCGGGCGCTGTTCGAGCGCCTGTGCCAGGACGGCGAGCAGACGGTCGGGGCGCTGACCGCTCAGGCGGGCGTCAGCCAGCCGGCGGTGTCCAAGCACCTGGCGGCGCTGAAGGCGGCCGGGCTGGTCGACGACCGGCGCGAGGGCCGCGAGACCCACTACAGCGCCCGCCCCCGGGCGCTGGCCCCGCTGGTCGACTGGACGGGCCGGATGGCCGGCTTCTGGGAAGCCCGCTTCGACGCCCTGGAAGACCTCTTGAACAGGATGGACCAATGACGAGCCCGGCCCAGAGCCCGCATGGCGAGCTCAAGACCGTCGTGATCGAGCGCGAGATCGCCCATCCGCCCGAGAAACTGTGGCGCGCCCTGACCCAGCCGCACCTGATGGCGGAATGGCTGATGCGCAACGACTTCCAACCCACGGTCGGCCATCGCTTCAACCTGCGGGGCGACTGGGGCGGGGTGCTGGACTGCGAGGTGCTCAGCCTCGAGCCGCCCCACAGCCTGTCCTACAGCTGGAACCACCGCCACGAGAACCCGGCCTACGACCTGACCAGCGTGGTGACCTTCACCCTGACGCCCACCGCGAAGGGCACGCACCTGCGGGTCCAGCAGTCCGGCTTCCGCCCCGACCAGAAGCAGGCCTTCGGCGGCGCCCACGCCGGCTGGAAGGGCTTCCTCGACAAGCTCGAAACCTTGCTCACCCAGGAGGGATGACCGCCATGAGCCGCCTGACGCGCCAGATCCACCGCTGGCTGTCGATCGCCTTCACCGCCGGGGTGCTGGGCTATATCGCCGTGATGACGAAGGGCCAGCCGCCCTACTGGGTGGGCCTGTTCGCCCTGGTCCCGCTGATCCTGCTGCTGGTCACGGGGCTTTATCTGTTCGTGCTGCCCTACGCCCTGAAATGGCGCGGCCGGGCCAAGGCTTGAGGAGAGGTCCATGGGCAAGATGAAACCCGCGCCGGCGGGGGTCCCGGTCTCCGACCTGATCGACCAGGCCATCGCCGAGCTGGGCGACTGGCGCGGCGAGATCCTGGCCCGGCTGCGCCAGCTGATCCACGAGGCCGATCCCGACGTCGTCGAGGAGTGGAAATGGGGCAAGCCGGTCTGGTCGCACGGCGGGATTATCTGCACCGGCGAGACCTACAAGGCCTATGTGAAGACCACCTTCGCCAAGGGCGCGTCCGTGCCGGATCCGACGGGCCTGTTCAATTCAAGCCTGGACGGCAATGTGCGGCGGGCGATCGACTTCCGGAAGGACGAGGCGTTCGACGAGGCGGCGTTCAAGGACCTGGTGCGGGCGGCGGCGGCGGTGAATTTGGATCGAAAATAGTCCCTCTCCCCTTGGGGGAGAGGGTGGCCCGCGAAGCGGGTCGGGTGAGGAGTTGCGCTCCGCTACCCGGACAGACCTTTCAACCCCTCATCCGGCGCTTCGCGCCACCTTCTCCCGCAAGGGGAGAAGGACTCCCACCCCAAGTAAGTAAACCTTCACTGAAATGACATGGAAGCGGCCTAAGAGCGCGGACGTGTTCGAGCGCGAGGTCGCGGCGCGAGACGAATCGCGCGCGCCCCGCTAGCTCCTCGCGTCTCCCAAACGACGGCCACAAGGCCGCGAAGAAGGTCTCTCTCATGCGTCAACAATCCTCCCTCAAGCTGGCGTGCCTCTTGGGCGTGTCCCTGCTGGGCGTCGCCTCGGCGGCCCAGGCCCGTCAGGCGGCCGAGCCCAACACGGCGCTCGAAGAAGTCGTCGTCACCGCCGAGCGCCGCTCGGAAAACCTGCAGCGCGTGCCGCTGTCGGTGGCCGCCGTCGGCGGCGACCAGCTGCGCGCCGTCCAGGCCGGCGGCGAGGACATCCTGGCCCTGTCGGGCCGCGTCCCCAGCCTGTACGCTGAAACCACCACGGGCCGGATCTTCCCGCGCTTCTACATCCGCGGCCTCGGCAACATCGACTTCTACCTGGGCGCCTCGCAGCCCGTGACGATCATCCAGGACGACGTCGTCCTCGAGCACGTGACCCTGAAGTCGAACCCGATGTTCGACATCAAGCAGGTTGAAGTGCTGCGCGGCCCGCAAGGCTCGCTGTTCGGCCGCAACACCACCGCCGGCATCATCAAGTTCGACACCGCCAAGCCGACCCAGGACCTGCAAGGCCGCTTCTCGGCCTCGTACGGCAGCTACGGCACGACCACCTTCGACGGCGGGATCGGTGGTCCGATCGTCCAGGACAAGCTGGCCTTCCGCGTCTCGGCCCTCTACCAGCACCGCGACGACTGGGTGGACAACACCTTCGCCGGGACCAGCGCCGACGGCACCGTCACGCCCAAGAAGAACGCCATGGGCGGCTACGACGAGAAGGACGTGCGCCTGCAGATCCTGGCCACGCCGAACGACAAGCTGACCGTGCTGGCCTCGGCCCACGCCCGCGACTACGACGGCACCTCGACCCTGTTCCTGCGCAACGCCCTGACCAAGGGCTCGAACAAGCCGAACGCCCCGCGCGACCGCGTCTCCTATGACGAGGCCGACAACAATCCGCAGGCCTACCAGATGGAAGGCGCCAGCCTGAACATCGCCTACGACTTTGGCCCGGTGACCCTGACCTCGATCAGCGCCTACGAGGCCGCCAAGGGCAAGAGCCGCGGCGACACCGACGGCGGCGCGGCGGCCAACTTCCCGGTCAATGGCGTCCCGAACGGCTTTGGCCAGTCGATGGGTCAGCTGAAGGACCTGGACCAGGTCAGCCAGGAAATCCGCCTGGCCAGCAACAGCGACGGCCGCCTGAAGTGGCAGGTCGGCGGCATGCTGTTCAGCTCGGAAGACCTGACCAACTTCTACCAGCGCGCCTACTTCACCAAGGCCAACCCGAACAACTGGGTCGCCCTGCGCAACGAGAACACCTCGTGGGCCGTGTTCGGCCAGGCCAGCTACAAGGTCACCGACAAGCTGACCATCACCGCCGGCGCCCGCGAGACCAAGGACGTCAAGAAGACCAACCTGCTGAAGACCGCCGACACCGCCGCTGGCGTTGTCACCTACACCGGCCGTCGCTACGTGCGCCTGGCCGACACCCAGCCCAGCTGGGACCTGTCGGCCCTGTACGAAGCCACCGACGACTTCAGCGTCTACGCCCGCGTGGCCAAGGGCTTCCGCGGCCCGACCATCCAGGGCCGCTCGGCGGTGTTCAACAGCGACTTCACGACCGCGAACTCGGAAACGATCCTGTCGTGGGAAGCCGGCTTCAAGAGCCGCCTGCTGGACAACACCCTGCGCCTGAACGCCTCGGCCTTCACCTACGAGGTCAGCGACATCCAGCTGAACGGCAACGACAGCAACGGCAACGGCGTGCTGTTCAACGCCGACAAGGCCAAGGCCTACGGCCTGGAAGCCGACGCCGAGTGGCGCCCGATCCCGAACCTGCTGCTGACCGCCGGCGCCAGCTGGCTGCACAGCGAGATCAAGGACAAGCGCGTCTACGCCCAGGTCTGCGCGCTCAACGGCATCGTGGTCTGCACGGTGGAAAACCCGACGATCAAGGTCGGCGCCAACACCTTCGCCCAGATCGACGGCCAGCCGCTGCCGAACGCGCCGAAGTACAACCTGAACTTCACCGCGCGCTATGACGTGCCGGTGGCCGACGACCGTCGCGTGTTCATCGCCACGGACTGGAACGTCCAGGGCTACACCAACTTCGTGCTCTACAAGACCGAGGAGTTCTACTCGAAGGGCAACTTCGAGGGCGGCGTGAAGCTGGGCTACGAGAACCTCGACAAGGGCTACGAGATCGCCCTGTTCGGCCGCAACATCACGAACGAGAAGAACCTCAAGGGCGTGATCGAGAACTACATGGCCGCCGTCTACAACGAGCCGCGCGTCTGGGGCGTCTCGCTGAGCGCCAAGCTGAAATAACCCTTCCTCCCCTGCCCCGTCGCCTAGGCGGGGCGCCCTTCTCGGGCCCCGGCGTGAAAGCGCCGGGGCCTTTTCTTTTGGGCGTCATCCTCCCCGCCCCAATTTCCGTGTCATCCCGGCCGAAGCGTAGCGGAGAGCCGGGACCCAGGGGCGGCGCGCAACGCGTTTCGTCACCCCCTGGGTCCCGGATCACGCCTTCGGCGCGTCCGGGATGACACGAGAATTGAGCGGTCGCTTTGGAGACCTAACCCCTCAAGCCGCGTCGGATTGCGCCGGGGGATGGATGCGGCCGCCTTGGGCGATCAGGGCGTCGATGTCCTCGGCCGGGACCGGCGGGCTGAACAGGAAGCCCTGGGCCCGGGAGCAGCCGATCGCCTTGAGGATCTCTCGCTGGGCCAGGGTCTCGACGCCCTTGGCCATCACCGACAGGCTCAGCGCCTTGGCCAGGCGCACGATGGCCGCGACCACCGCCTCGGCGTCGGCGTCCAGGCCCAGAGGCGTGACGAAGCTGCGGTCGATCTTGATCCGGTCGATCGGATAGCGACGGATGTAGGACAGGCTGGAGCAACCGACGCCAAAGTCGTCCAGCACCAGCGTAAAACCCATGTGCCGCAGGCGGTCGACCGTGTCGTGCGCGCCCTCGCCATCGCCCAGCAGAGCGCCCTCGGTGATCTCCAGGGCCAGCTGCCGCGGATTGGCGCCGGTCTCCTTGAGCAGTTCGGCCAGTTCGTCGACGAAGCCGGCGCGCCGCATCTGCCGGGCCGAGATGTTGATCCCGACCTGCAGGCCCCGCCAGCGGACGCTGTCCGCCAGCGCGCGCCGCAGGACGTAGTGACCCATCTCCTCGCTGAGGCCGCAGTCCTCGGCCATCGGAATGAAGGCGTCCGGCGGGATGTCGCCGCGCGTGGGGTGCGACCAGCGGGCCAGGGCCTCGACCCCGACGACCCGGTCGGCGGCGTCGACCTGCGGCTGGTAGTCGAGACGGACCTCGCCATGGCGCAGGGCCGCCCGCAGATCCTCTTCCAGGGTCCGCCGCGCCTTCAGGGCCGCGTCCATGGCGTTCTCGAAGAAGCAGTAGCGGCCCCGGCCCTCGCTCTTGGCGCGATACAGGGCCACGTCCGCCCGCCGCGCGGCCTCGGCGGCGCCGATATGGGCCTCGGTCGGCTCGATCAGCACGACCCCGACCGAACCGCTGACGAAGTGGACGCCGAACGACATCTCCATCGGGCCGCAGAGGGTCTTCAGCAGTCGCTCGGCGACGATCGCCGCGCCGTTGGCGTCGAGGTCGGTCGCCACCACGCCGAATTCGTCGCCGCCCAGGCGCGCCACTGTCTCGCCGCCGCGACAGACGCCGGCCAGGCGCTCGCCGACCTTGCGGATCAGCTCGTCCCCGGCGGCATGGCCGTGGGTGTCGTTGACGGCCTTGAAGCGGTCGAGGTCGATGGCCAGCACCGCCATGGCCCGCGGCCGGCGGTCCAGGCCGTCGATCGCCTGGCGCAGGCGCTCCTCGAACAGCAGGCGATTGGGCAGGCCCGTCAGGCCGTCGTGCAAGGCCAGGTGCTTGGCGCGCGCCTCGCTGGTGATCAGCCCCTCGGCGATCAGACGTCCGCGACGGGCCAGCAGGATGGTCGCCAGGGTCAGGGCCAGGACCACGATCATCACTGGCCCGATCGTCTTGCGCAGCAGGCGCTGGCCTGGATGCGGCGGAATCCAGTCGAGGGTGGCGACGACGCGTCCCGCCGCGTCGCGCAGCGCCAGGTGGGCGTCGTTCGGCTGGGCCGTGGCGTCGAAGTGGTGCAGGTGCAGGCCCGCCAGCAGGAAACGCTGGCCGAAGTCGTTGAGGACCGGGCCGTCCAGCTTCAGGGCGGTGATCAACGCCGGGGCGCGCGCGTGAAGGATGACCGCCCGGCCGAAGTCCGGCCGCACCAGGCTGGCGGTCACCAGATAGACGCCGTCTCCGATCTTCGCCGCGGCGCTGACCTGCACCGGGTCGGAAACCACCCCGCCATGGTCCGAAGGGCCCTTGGCGGAGGGAGAGGCGCGTTCCAGCGCGCGCAGCCTGGCCGTCAGCGGGGCCAGGACCGCGGCGCGGCGCGCGGCTTCGGCGGGCGGCAGGCGCTCGTGGCCCTCCTGGGCCAGCCGCACCCGGTCCTCGCCGTCCAGCACGAAGACCTGGTCGAAGCCGGACTGCTCGACCAGATAGGCCCCGATGTTCTGGCTCGCCCAGGCGTCGTCATAGCGGTTGTCGAGGCGGCGCACCGCCTCGTCCCAGAGAACCTCCGGCTTCAGGCCGCTTTCGACCTCCTGGATCTTGGCCGCGACGCCGCGCGCCACCAGGGCGCGGTCGTGCTGCTGGGCCTCGCGGTCGATCTGGCCCGCCAGCAGCACCATCACCGACAGAAGCAGCCCCACCATGCCGATGGCGATCAGCGCCAGGGGCGCGGACAGCTTCTTTTGCAGGCGCGTCATCGCGCGGGTTCCTCCTCGTCGGTTGCGAGATCACCGTTCGCGGGAAATGGCTAAGCTGTGGCTAAGGACGCCCGGCGCCGGGACGCGGCCAAACGTCGCTCCCCAAGCGTTCACTTTGGGCCGGAAAGGTTCTAGAGAGACCGACCCGTCCCTTCCAAAGCTGCGCGAAACCTCCCTTGCGACTTCCCCAGGCCCGTCTCGACCAGGTTCTCGATCGTTTCCGCGAGGTGGAGGCCCGCATGGGCGCGGCCACCGACGGCGCCGAGATCGTCAAGCTCTCCAAGGAGCACGCCGAGCTGAAGCCGGTGGCCGAGGCCGTCGAGCGCCTGGCCAAGCTCTCCGCCGAGCGGGCCGAGCTGGACGTCATGGCCGCCGATCCGGAAATGGCCGACATGGTTCGCGACGAGATCGCGGACCTGGACGAGAAACTGCCGATCCTGGAGCGCGACCTGGCCCTGATGCTGGCCCCCAAGGACAAGGACGAGAACGCCTCGGCCATCCTGGAAGTGCGCGCCGGCACCGGCGGCGACGAGGCGGCCCTGTTCGCCGGCGACCTCTTCCGCATGTACCAGCGCTACGCCCAGCTGCACGGCTGGCGCGTCGAGATCGACAGCATCTCGGAAGGCGAAATGGGCGGCTACAAGGAAATCGTCGCCTCGATCACCGGCGACGGCGTGTTCGGCCGGCTGAAGTTCGAAAGCGGCGTCCACCGCGTGCAGCGCGTGCCGGCCACCGAGGCGCAGGGCCGCATCCACACCTCGGCCGCCACGGTCGCGGTGCTGCCGGAAGCCGAGGACGTCGAGATCGAGATCAAGGAAAGCGACCTGCGGATCGACACCTACCGCTCGTCGGGCGCGGGCGGCCAGCACGTCAACAAGACCGACTCGGCCGTGCGCATCACCCACTTGCCGACGGGCGTGGTGGTGACCTCCTCGGAAAAGTCGCAGCACCAGAACCGCGCCCGGGCGATGAAGAACCTGAAGGCCCGCCTCTACGACATGCAGCGCGAGGCGCTGGACAGCGCCCGCTCGGAAGCCCGCAAGAGCCAGGTCGGCAGCGGGGACCGTTCGGAACGCATCCGCACCTACAACTTCCCGCAGGGCCGGGTGACCGACCACCGGATCAACCTGACGCTCTACAACCTGTCGCGGATCATGGAGGGCGACGCCCTCGACGACGTGATCAACCCGCTGATCGCCGAGGATCAGGCCGAGCGTCTGGCCAGCCTCGAAGAGAGCTTCGGGTAAGTCATGGCCTTCACCCGCACCTATGACGAGGCCGAGCCCCAGCGGGTCAACAAGTGGCTGGCCCAGAGCGGCGTCTGCTCGCGCCGTGAGGCCGAGCAGCTGATCAGCGACGGCCTGGTCTCGATCGACGGCGAGGTCGTGGAAGACGTCGGCCGCAAGATCCAGCCGGGCCAGACCCTGGTGCTGGCCGACCGCGCCACCGCCAAGCTGGACGGCACGCCGACCTATCTGATCC
>JAYRLX010000465.1:0-2785 GCA_041905125.1 Caulobacter sp.
GGACGGGCGGGGGCGGCGAGGGCCTTCCGCAGGGCCTGGGCAGCGCCGGCGTAGTCCTTCTGGCGCATCAGGAAGTCGCCGTAGAAGAAGTTGGAGTCGACGCCGTTCGGGTTCACGGCGAGGGCCTTCTGCAGATAGCCGCGCGCCTTGCCGGCGTCGCCGAAGCCGACCGGGAAGCCGGGCACCTGGGCGTAGAGCGAGCCGAGGCTGGTATAGACCGAGCCGTCGCCCAGGGCGGCGGGGTTGATCTTCTCGGCCTGCTCCAGGAGGGACTTGGACTCCTTGGCCAGGGCCAGGCCGCCCAGGCCGCCCTTGGCGCCGGCCTCGGTCGCCTTGGCGATGGCTTCCCAGACCAGCGGCTCGGCGCGGCCGGGGTTCTGGTGGGCGAGGGCGTCGGCTTCGGCTGCGACCTGGGCGGCGGCGGCGGCTTGCGCGCCCTTGTCGGCGATCTCGTAATTGGCGTGGGCCCAGCTGCGCGAGAGGGCGTCGATGCGGCCGTCGAGAGCGTCGGCGTGGGCCGCGCCGGCCAGCAGGGCGCCGGCCAGGCTGAAGGCGAACAGGGTGCGGGTCTTGGTCATGGGACGTTCCGTTGGGTTCAGCGGGCGAAGAGCTGCGCGGCCTTGCGGTCGTTGGCCGCGAGGGCGCGATCGACGAGGCCCGGCAGCAGGGCGTTGAGGCGAACGAAGAAGGCTTCGGGGAAGCCCAGATAGACGTCGCGGCGTCGGGCGCGGATGGCCTGGACGATCCGGCGGGCGGTGGCTTCCGGCGCGTCGATGTTCATCTGGGTGATCTTGGCGTACTCAAGCACCCGGTCCGAAACCATCGCCGTGCGGACGGCGCGCGGGGCGACATAGGTCACGTCCACGCCGGTCCCGGCGGTCTCGCGCCGCAGCGCCTGGCTGAAGCCGCGCAGGCCCGCCTTGGCGCTGGAATAGGTGGCGAAGTGGGCGAAGTTGATCGAGCCGAAGATCGAACCGATGTTGACGATCTGCCCCTTGCCCCGGGCCTTCATGCCCGGCAGCACGGCTTGGGCCAGACGGACTGGCGCGACCAGATTGACCATGTAGCCGGCTTGAAGGTCGGCGGCGCTCTCTTCCTCGACTGGACCGAAGTGCTGGACGCCCGCCAGGTTGATCAGGATGTCCCAGTGACGACCCTTGATCGCCGTGACGGCCGCCTCCAGTCCTTCGGGGGGGGCGAGGTCGTGCTGCAGGAAGCCGTGGACGCCATCCGGGCGCGTGCGGCCCAGGGCGGTGACGTGGGCGCCTTCGGCCGCCAACTGGCGCGCCACCAGGCCGCCCAGGCCGCCCGAGGCGCCGGTGATCAGAACACTTTTACGCTCAAGCATGGGCGGCCTCGCGGACGTGCGGGATCGAACGGAACATCTCGGCGAAGCGGACGAAGATCGCCTGGGCGACCTCGATGATCGCGGCCTGGTCGGCCGGGTCGTCGACCTCGTTCATCAGCTTTTCGAAGAAGTTCAGGTGCTCCAGGTCCAGCGACCCATGCGAGGTCAGGTAGCTGAAGCACTCCGGGCCCAGGCCCAGGTTCTTGGCCACGGCTTCGGCGCCGTGGGTGGCCAGCTTCACGCTGGTCCCTTCCAGCACGAAGACCATGCCGAAGAAGCCCATCGGATTGACGTTGCGGATGTAGTCATAGGCGTAATCGGTCATGGCCTGGGTCGCCGCGCCGGGAGCGGCGTCGCGCGCCGCGGCCATGTCGCCGCCGCAGTGCTTGATGTCCGCCAGGATCCAGTGCTCGTGGCCGGTCTCCTCGGCGATGTACTCGTCCAGGGCCTCGACGAAGCGCTGGTGGTTTTCGTCCATCCGGGCCCGCGCCGTCTGCATCAGCGGCACGGTGTGCTTCACATGGTGATAGGCCTCGGTCAGGTAGGCGATATAGGTCTCGCGCGAGATGCGGCCCATCAGGCCGTCCTGGATCTGCGGGACCGAGGCCAGGGCCATCTGCCCGTCGATCGTCTCGGTCACGAGGCGTTGGTAGAAGGTCACGCGAAGTCTCCTGTCGTCGAGGTTTCCATAAAGTCCCGGTGGCGGGCGCTGAGCGCGGCGCGACGGGGACGTCCGTTGTTGGTGAGTTCGCCCGCGGCCGCGTCGAAGGCGTCGCGGATCAGCCAGCGGCCGACCTGGGCGTAGGGCGGCAGGTTGGCGTTGGCGCGGGCGACGGCGCCGGCGATGGCGGCCTCGTCCATGCCGGGGATCAGCGGCACGATCAGCGCCGAGAGCTCGGCCTGGGCCTCGCCCAGCACCACGGCTTGGCGGATCTCCGGCTGGGCGGTCAGTTCGCTCTCGACCCACTCGGGCGCGACGTTGCGGCCGTGCGAGGTGATGATCGTGTTGGTGCGGCGGCCCGAGATGCTCAGGAACCCGTCCGCGTCGATCGCGCCGAGGTCGCCGGTGCGGACCGGACCCTCGTGCGTCGCGCCGCCGGCGTAACCGAGGAAGCCGGAGCCCTCGACCACGATCTCGCCGTCCTCGATCGTGACGCCCAGGTGGGGCAGGGGGCGGCCAACGGTCCCGGCCTTGCGGTGCGCGGGGGTGTTCAGGGCCACGACCGAGGCGCATTCGCTGAGGCCATAGCCCTCGTAGACCGGCAGGCTCAGCTCGTCGGCGCGGCTGAGCAGCGAGGGCGAGACCTTGGCGCCGCCGACGGCGACCAGCCTCAGGGCCGGCAGGCGCACGCCGGTGAAGGTCATGACCATCATCAGGGCGCGCAGCAGCTCCGGCACCAGGATCAGGCTGTTGGCTTCGTGCTCGGCGATGGCGCC
>JAYRLX010000466.1:0-2778 GCA_041905125.1 Caulobacter sp.
GCCCTCGTTGCGTAGCAGCACGCCCAGGGTGTCGTCGTCGCCGCGCGCGACGATGGCGTCCGACACGACGCTGGAGACGCTGGGGCGCTGCGAGATCGCGCGCAGGTGGTCCTGGCCCTGGGTGCGGGCGACGTGCAGCAGGTCCTCGTCGGTCAGCGCGCCCGAGCCGCGCAGGATCGGGGCTGCGACCGCGATGCTTTCCGAGGCCAGGGCGCGGGAGAGACCGCGCGGCGCGGTCTGGGCGTCGCCGAGCCGCTGAGCCAACTCGGCCTTGACCGCCTCCTCCATGTCGCCGGCCAGCTGGCTCAGCACGTCGTCGAACAGCTCCATTTCCAGGGCGCTGTGGCCTTCGCCGGCGAAGAACATGTCGGTGACGCCGCGCAGCAGCTCGCGCCGCTTCTCGCTGGAAGGCTCGTTGGCCAGGGTGATCAGTTCGTGGAGGCGGGATTCCATCAGCGCGCCTCGCCACGGGCGAAGGAGGCTTTCCGATCGGCGAGAGCGGCGGTGAAAGCGGCGACGCGCATGAACATCCGGACCGAAAGAACGTGGCCACTTTCGTAGAGCGCGCCGCTTAATCTTGGCCTAACGACCGCGCCAAGTGTTGAGAAGTCGACGCTCGATAATCTCCATCGCCGCGTTCAGTCCCACGCCCAGGATCGCCAGGGCGACGAGGGCGGCGAAAACCTTGGCCGTCTGCAGGCGGTTGTAGGCTTCGAGGATGCGCCAGGCCAGGCCCTGGGCCCCGCCGGACCCCGCCACGAACTCGGCCACCACGGCCCCGATCACCGCCAGGCCCGCCGCCACCTTGTGCCCTTCCAGCAGGGCGGGAACGGCCGACGGCAGACGCAGGCGGACCAGGCGCTGCAAGGGTGTCGCGCCGTAGAGGTCGAACAGGCGGGCGAGGTCCGGATCGATGGCCTTTAGGCCGGTCAGGGCGCCCGAGAAGATCGGGAAGAACGCCACGACAGCGGCCAGGCCCGTCACCGCGCGGCCGGGATGCTCGATGCCGGCCCAGATCGTCACCAGCGGCGCGATCGCGACCAGCGGGGTGACCTGCAAGGTGACGGCGATCGGCCGCACGGCGTCTTCCAGCAGGCTGTTCAGGCTGACCGCCAAGGCCAGGGCGCAGGCGACGACGCTGGCGATCACCAGAGCGATCAGGGCCGTCGATAGGGTCGCCCAGGCCGAGCTCAGCAACAGCGGCCAGGACTCCAGGAACGCCGCGCCGATCGCGCTGGGCGCGGGCAGCAGATAGGGCGGGACGGCCAGGGCCCGGCAGGCGATCTCCCACCCGCCCAGCAGGGCGGCGACCAGGATCAGGGGGGCGAGGACGCGCTTCACGCCGCCGCCTCCGTGGCGCGGGCCAGCAGGGTCGAGACCGCTTCGGCCGCCGCGCGGAAAGCCTCCGTGGTGCGGAAGCCGGGCGGGCGCACGGTTTGGCCGTCGATCACGATCTCGCCGGCGATGCGGCCGGGGCCGGGCGTCATGACCACGACGCGGCGGGCCATGTAGACGGCCTCCTCGACATTGTGCGTGACGAAGACCACGGCCGGCGACAGCTCGGCGGCCAGGGCCAGCACGTCGTCGGCCAGGGTGCGGCGGGTGATCTCGTCCAGCGCCGCGAAAGGCTCGTCCAGCAGCAGCAGGCGAGGGCGGGTCACCAGCGCGCGGGCCAGCGAGGCGCGCATGGCCATGCCGCCCGATAGCTGCGCGGGGCGGGCGGACAGCGCCTGGTCCAGACCCACCTTGCGCAAGGCTTCGTCGGCGGCCGCCAGGGCGTCCTTCTTGGCGACGCCGGCCAGCTCCAGCGGCAGGGCGACGTTGTCACGCGCCGAGAGCCACGGCGCCAGTGTGGGGGACTGGAACACGACCGAGGTCTCGCCCTTGCCGGCGGCGCGCGCCACGTCGCCGCGCGTGGGCGCTTCCAGGCCCGCCAGCAGGCGCAAGGCGGTGGACTTGCCGCAGCCGGACGGCCCGACCAGGGCGACGATCTCGCCGGACGCGAGGGCCAGGTCGACAGGCCCCAGGGCGCGGCCCCGGGCGTAGTCGACCTCGACGCCGGAAAGGCTGGCGATCGTGTCGGTCATTGGCCCTTGGGCAGGAACTGCAGCGTGTAGGCCTTCTTGTAGTCCATGGTCTTCGGATAGACGCCTTGTTCGGAGGCGACCTTGAAGAACTCGGCCCAGCGGGCGTCGCTCATCTGGCCGATCTCGCCGTCCTTGCCGACGATGCCGTAGGACCGCATCTTCTCGCGGGCCTGATCCAGCACGTCCTGGGTCATTTCCGGATTGTCCTTCAGGATCGCCGCGTCCCCGGGCTTGGGATCGCCGTAGAGATACGACGTCCAGCCGGCGGCGGTTGCTTCGACGAAGGCCTGCACGGCCGCGGGGTTCTTGGCGATCAGGCTGTCGGGGACCAGGGCCATCGAGGCGTAGGCGGGATAGCCGCTGTCGGCCAGCAGGAAGACCGCCGGTTTGATCTTGCCTTCCTTCTCGATCAGGTAGGGCTCGCTGGTGGCGTAGCCCTGCTGGATCACCCGCTTGTCGGCCAGGAACGGCGCGGACGAGTAGTTGTACTTACGCACCTGGTCGTCGCCGAAGCCGTACTTGGCCTTCAGCCAGACCCAGAAGGCGGTGATCGAGGCGTCGGCCAGCAGGATCGGGCGACCCTTCATGTCGGCGATCGAATTTATCCCCTGGTCCGGGTGGGCGATCAGGACCTGGGGGTCCTTCTGCATGAAGGCGGCGACGGCCTTCACCGGCGCGCCCTCCTTGGCCA
>JAYRLX010000467.1:0-2778 GCA_041905125.1 Caulobacter sp.
GCCTCGGCGGTCAGGCCCGAGCGCACGGCCTCTTCCAGGCTGCGGTTCCAGCCGCGGTCGTGAGCGAACAGGCGATAGGTCTCCAGCACCTCGTAAGAGGCGCCGACCAGGCCGTGCTGGCCCTCGAGCATCTGGTCGATCTGGGTCTGCAGGGCCTCGATCGCGTATTTGAGCCGGGCCTCTTCGGCCAGGGCGTCGTCGGATAGCAGCTGCTCGGGCGCGACCGGCTGCTCGTGCAGCACCGCCACGCCGTAGGCCAGGCCTTCGGCGAACCGCGCGCCCTTCAGCCGCTCGGGCTTGTGGGGCGCCAGCTCGACGTCCTTCAGCTCGTCGGCGCCCAGGAGCTCGCTGGAGCTGACCATCTCGGCCAGCACCATGGCGATGATCTGCAGGTCCTCGACCTCTTCCTCGTCATAGACCCGCTCGGTGCGGTTCTGGACGACCAGCACGCCGATCGCGCGGCCGCCGCGCAGCAGCGGCACGGCCAGGAAGGCGTGGTAGGGGTCTTCGCCCGTTTCCGGGCGGTACGAGAAGGCCGGGTGGCTGGCGGCGTCGGACAGGTTCAGCGGCCGGCCCAGGCGCATGGTCTCGCCGACCAGGCCCTCGCCCGGCTTCAGGCGGGTGACGTGGACGGCCTCGCGGGCCAGACCCTCGGTGGCGAACAGTTCGAGGTCGCCGGACGCGCGGCGCAGATAGATCGAGCAGACTTCCGCCACCATCGAGATGGCGATGGTGCGCACCACCATGTCGAGCTTGGCCTGGGCGGGGCCGCCCCCGGCCATGGCCTCGCGAATCTGCCGAAGCAGGCTTCGTGGTCCTCGAACGGCGATGCCGGATGCCGCCATGAGCCTTAAGCGCGCTCCCTAACCCTGGAGCGGCGGCCCCTTGCCCGGGCCCGAACCACTCCGTCCTCCAGAGGGGGCTATAGCAGATTTCGCCGCCGCGATACCCGCCGCGCGCAACGGAACGACGTTTAGGTGCGGCGGCACGAAAAAGCGCCGCCTCCGGAGGAGACGGCGCAGTTTGCTCGCGGGAGGAGGGATCGGGACTCCGGCGAGGAAGGCTTACCGGCTAGCGGCGATAGCCGTAGGCGTAACGGTTGTCGTAGCGGTCGTAGTCGCGATCGTTGCGACGCTCGTAGCGGTCGTAGGCGTAGCGGTTGTCGCGGTAGCCGGTGTTGTAATAGCGATCGTTGTCGTAGCGCGGGCTGTAGCGGTAGTTCTGGCTGTAGCGACGGTCGTACTTGTCCTTGGCCGTGGTGGCGCCCAGCGCCGCGCCGGCGACCGCGCCGATGGCGACCGCATCGCCCTTGCCATGGCCCAGCGCCGCGCCGGCGACGCCCCCGATCACGGCGCCCAGCAGGGCGCGGTCGGTCTTTTCGCCGGCGAAGGCGGCGGTGGCGGGAGCGACCAGGGCGCCGGCAATGGTGACGGCGATCGCGGTCTTGGTGAACTTGCCGAGGGTGGTCATGGCGGGTCTCCTATCTCTGTTGATAGCTGTTCTAGACCCCCGTCCCTGAACCCGATCGGGACCCGTCGTTCAGGTTCGCGTCATGTTGCGAGGGCCTCCCGAGGCGGCCCATGCCGACGCGCCGACCACAGCACGCCGGCCAGCATCAGCACGATCGCGAGGCTCTCCAGCGGGCGCGGCCAGCGGCCCTCGTGCAGGAAACCGTAGAGCAGGGCGAAGACCGTCTCGAACACGATCAGCTGGCCCGACAGCGACAGAGGCAACAGGCGGCTGGCCGCGTTCCACAGGCCGTTGCCAATCACCGAAGCGCCGACCGCCACCGCGAAGCTGACGCCCCAGAAAAGGCCCCAGGCGTCGGCCGCATGCGCCTCGCCGCCCAGCGCGAAGGCCGGGACCACGATGACCAGCGACAGCAGTCCCGTGGCGACGCCGGTCAGCAGCGACCACTCGTGGCTGTCGAACTTCGGCGTGGCGGCCAGGCGCCGGGCGTTCCAGACGGCGTAGGCGGTCCAGACCGCCAGGGCCAGCAGCGCTCCCAGGAGCCCGACGAGCGTCCGCCCCATCCCCGCGCGCCCGGCGGCGGCGAAGGCGTCGAGATTGATGCAGATCCCGCCGGCGACGATCAGGGCCAGCGGCGCGATCAGCCGGCGCAGCGGCGTCCCCTCCCCCGGCCTTGCGCCCACGAGCGTGATGGTGACGGGCAGCAGGCCGATGACCAGCGAGGCCAGGGCCACGCCGGCGCTCTGAGCGGCGACAGCGAGGCCGACATAGTAGACCAGGTTGCCCAGCAGGCTCAGCAGGACGAGGTCGCGCCAATCGCGGCCGTCCATCCGGGCGAAGACGCTCTTCCAGCTCGGGACCAGCAGCACGGCCGCCGCCAGCCCATAGGCCAGGTACCGCCCCGCCGTCGCCTGCAGCGGCGTGAAGTCAGAAAGCAGCTTCGGCGCCAGGAACACCCCGCCCCAGAACGCCCCGGCGATCACGCCGCACGTCAGGCCCAGGAGGAGATTGCGGGAGGAGGTCATGGAGACGTGTTAGCAAATCCTCCCCCCAGCGGGGGAGGTGTCGGCTCGACCCCCCGACGGAGGGGGAAGAGGCAGGGCCAGCAGAACTTCCCCCTCCGGCCTTCGGCCACCTCCCCCGCTGGGGGGAGGATTGGGGTCTAGCCGTGCCCCGGCAGGGCCAGCGGCTCGGAGGCGTCTTCCACCAGGCGCCTTGCCTGTTCCAGCGCCGCGTTGATGTCGCTTTCGATGAACTCGACCTCGAGGTCGGTCAGGGGGTGCGGGGCGGCGATGGTGCCGCGCAGGT
>JAYRLX010000468.1:0-2764 GCA_041905125.1 Caulobacter sp.
AGATCGCCTTGCGCGCCGCGGGCGGCGAAGCCGCCGCGGTGGCCGTGGTCGCGCCCGCCGGCATTCTGGCCGTGGCCGGACGCGACGACGGCGCGGACTGGAAATCGGCGGCCCGCGCGGCCGAGTCGTCCGGCCGAACCGTCTGGACCGGGTCGGTCGGAACCTCGGGCAGGCTCTATGTCGCGACCTTGGCGCCGCTCGGCGCGACGCGGGTCGTCCTGATCGCCAGCGGAGATGCTTCCCGGCTGGTCGAAGAGCCGGCGCGCGGCGAAAGCAGCGCCCTCGCCCTCCCCGACGGCTCGCTCGTCGTCGCTCGAGGCGGTCTGGCCCAAGGCGCGACGGCGCTCCGGCAAGCGTTCGCGCTAAAGCCGGAGGTCCTGCGGCGCGCCGCGAGCGACCTGCGGGGCCGGGCGCTTGACGGCAAGCCGGTGGACGTCGCCATCAAGCCGGTTGGCGAAGGCGCTCTGGCGGTCGTTTCGACCGCGCCCAGCGCCGGCGAGGACGCCGTTCCCGCCAGCAGCGCTCTGAGCCTGCTCATCCCGCTCGCCGCCGGGATCGCCCTGGCCCTGCTGCTGGTGATCCAGAGCCGCAAGTCCGAGGCGGCGCAGCGCGAATTCATCGATAGCGAGCAGCGCTTCCGCCTCGCCGTGGAAGCCGCGCGCTGCGGCATCTGGGAATGGGATCTGAACGCGGACGAGGTGTTCCTCTCCGACGTCACCGGCGCGATGTTCGGCTGGGGTGGCGGCGGCGTGGTTTCGGGCCAGGATATTCTGGACCGCATCGCGCCGGATCATCGCGACAGGCTCCGAAAGGCCCTGGCCAACGCGGCGATGTACGGCGCCTTCGACGTCTCGTTCCGTGTTCCCGCCGCCGCGCAGGGCCAGCGCTCGCTATGGGTCGACGCGCGCGGCCAGGGCTTCGGCAAGGCTGACGCCGACGGCTATTCGCGGATCATCGGCGTCGCCCTGGATGTCACCGAGGAGCGGGTCGCCCAAGCTCGCGCCCAGGCCGCCGAAAGCCGGCTTCGCGACGCCATCGAGAGCGTCTCCGAGGCCTTCGCCCTCTGGGACCGCCACGGGCGGCTGCTGATGTGCAACCGCAATTACCGCAACGTCTTCTCCCTGGATCCCAAGCTGCTGAAGCCCGGCGCCGCGCGGGCCGAGATCAATCGCCACGCCGCCCGGGCCATCAAGCAGGATCACGCGGCGCCCGACGGCGCCAAGGGCGTGCGGGAGGCCGAACTGCAGGACGGCCGCTGGATCCAGATCAGCGAGCGCCGCACCGCCGAGGGCGGCCTCGTCATGACCGCCGCCGACATCACCGCGATCAAGAACCAGGAAGAGTCCCGCCGCCTCAACGAGGAGCAGCTTCAGAACGCCGTGGCGGGCCTGGAGCGCAGCCAGGAGCAGCTGGCCGAGCTGGCGCGCAAGTACGAGACCGAGAAGGTCAGGGCCGAAGGCGCCAACCGGGCCAAGAGCGAGTTCCTGGCCAACATGTCCCACGAGCTGCGGACGCCGCTGAACGCCATCAACGGCTTCTCCGAGATCATGATGAACGAGATGTTCGGCCCGCTCGGGGACGAACGCTACAAGGGCTATAGCCAGGACATCCACTCGTCGGGCCAGCACCTGCTGGCGCTGATCAACGACATCCTCGACATGTCGAAGATCGAGGCCGGCAAGATGAACCTGAAGTTCGAGCCGATGCACGTAGAGGACGTCGCCGAGGACGCCGTTCGCCTGGTGCGCAATCGCGCCGAGGCCGCCGGCCTGAACCTCAGCATCGACTTCCCGCCCCTGCCCGAGATCGAGGCCGACTACCGCGCCATCAAGCAGGTGCTGCTGAACCTGCTGTCCAACGCCATCAAGTTCACGCCGCGCGCCGGCAGCGTCACACTTCGCGCCGAGGTGCGCCGCGATCCGTTCGGCGACATGGTCCGAGTGTCGGTCTCCGACACCGGCATCGGCATCGCCAAGGAGGACCTTGCGCGCCTGGCGCGTCCGTTCGAGCAGGTCGAAAGCCAGTTCTCCAAGACCACCCAGGGCACCGGGCTTGGCTTGGCCCTGACCAAGTCGCTGATCAGCATGCACGACGGCGTTCTGGACATGGAGTCGACGCCGGGCGAAGGCACCACGGTTAGCTTCGCCCTGCCCATCCGGCAAAGCGAACACGGGTTCGCCCGAGACTTCGCCGCGGCCTGACACAAATCCGAAATATTACTTTTACTTCATAAGCTTAATTCGGCGTCATGACTCAGTCGTAACGGGTGTTTCCAGCTCGCCACGACTACACCTCTCTTCAACAGACCGCCGCTGGCGGCCACATCGAAGAAGAGGGAACCAGTCATGAGCAAGCTTGTTAGCCGCGTCGCCGCCGTTGCCGCCCTGGCCCTGGCCGCCACCCCGATCATCGGCCTGACCGCCGCCCACGCCGAAGAGCCGACCGCCCGGATCGCGGTTGGCGACCTGAAGCTGTCCAATCCCGCCGACGCCCGCCAATTCGCCAAGCGCGTCGAAGTCGCCGCTCGCAAGGCTTGCGACGCCTACGGCAACCGCGCCATGGCCAACCGCGCCTGCGTCGCCGACTTCAAGACCGACGTGCGGGACGCGATGTCGGAAACGCAGATCGCGGAACTGCGGGCCGCCAACCGCGCCGGCGCCAAGGTCGCCCTGGCCTCGAACTAGAGCCTCTAGCGGGCTCTAGCCCCGCCTCAGCCACGCCGCGACCGCCCACGCATGGGCGTCGTGGCGCAGGGCGACCACGG
>JAYRLX010000469.1:0-2762 GCA_041905125.1 Caulobacter sp.
ATTTCCTTGGCCTTGACCTGCCCCTGAAGACGGACCTCTTGCGCCTTCAGTTCTTGGGCGATCTGGGCGGCCTTGATGACGGAAATCGCCTCGACGTTCCGGGTCGTCGCCAGCTGGGCGGCCAGTTCGGCGGCGCGGGCCTGCTCGATGGCGTTGTCGCCGCGCCCTTCTACGCGCGCGGCGCGCAAGCCGGCGGCGTCCGCCGTCCTGGCTTGGGCCTGGCGCTCCTTGTCGATCTTCGCCTGTTCGACCTGTCCGGCCTTGGCGCGGATCTCCGCCAAGCGCGCCTCGCCGGTCACGCCCTTCGAAATGGCGGCCGTGACTTCCTTCTCGGCGGCGAGACGAACGCGCTCGGCGTCGTTGATCTTCTTGGTCTGGTCGAGCTGCAGGTTCAGGGCGTCGACGACGCCAAGGTATGCCTTCTCGGCCGCGCTATCTTGCGGGCCGCCCGCTGCAAGCGCCGCCAAGCCAGTCGCCTGCCCTTGTTGGTAGGCTCGGTATTGGCGAACGTCTCCCATCATCGACAGGATAGTCGGACCCATGGTGATCGGATTGAGTAGGTTCCTCGCGCGTTGGCGCTGGACATCATTGCTCAACAGGTTTGGGACCCGGTCCGGCTGTCCCTGCTCTCCGCCACGGCCAAGTTGCATGGCATTCGTGGCGAGACCCATAAGCTGTTCCAGGGCGCTCGTGGCGCCCTGAATAGCTGAAGTGTCGGCCAGATTGTCGAGGAAGCTACTCCAAGCATTGGACAGGTCGCGCGTCGACTGCTCCCAAGGGCCTCGCGCCTTCTCGGCCGCGGCGTCAACCTTGTCGGCGAAAGCCTGAAACGCCTCGGCCTGGGCGCCGCTCGCGTCGCCGGCTTCGAACATCGCCTTGATGTGGCTGTATTGCGCCACCGTCAGGAAGTTCAGCTTCTCGTCGAGCTTCTGGACGGCGTCAAACCCGCCCGTAAAGGCCTGAGAGACCGCTTCCTGGGCGGACTTCACGTCCTTGAAGGCGACCGAGACCTCCGACAAGGACTTTGCAGCGATACTGTAGTCTTTGAGCTTGCCGGCCTCGATTCCCGCCGAGACGAAGGTCGAAAGCCCGTCGCTCGCATCCTTGGCCGACAAGCCGTAGCGTGAGAGCTCTTTCGACGCACTTGCCAGAGCCTGGGCGTTGTAGTTCAGCCCGTCCGCATTGAGCGCCAGCTGGCCGGTGAAGGCGCGCACGGCCGCGTCGTTGTCGAGGTTGCGCTTGACGCCGACGGCCACGACCGCCAGGCCGGCGCCGAGCGCTAGTAGGCCAGCAGCCAGGCCAGCGAACGGGGCCAAGGACTCCGCGATGCCGCCGAGCGCCGCCTTCAGGCCGACGCCCTGCGTCTTGGCCTCGGCGAAGATCTCGCCGATTTGCGCGCCTTGCTGAACCGCCACCATCCAGAGGGCTTGGCCGCTCGCCAGGGACACGAACACATCGGCCCCCTGCCGGCCGAGGTTCAGGAGTTGGTAGGTCTGCAGCTTCGCAGCCTCCCCTGCCCCGCCATGGGCCTTTTGTAGGCGGTCAAGGGCCTGAACATCGTTCAAGGCTGCTCGCGTCACTTGGCTCAGCGCTGAGGCGTGTTCCTCCGCCGTGATCGCACCATGCGCGAGGGCGTCGTCAAGGAGCTTGGTATTTTGGCTAAGCTTGAGCTGGACAGCGGCGAATGGGTCGAACTGCGCCTTCAGGTTGGCCACCTTCGCCGCATAGCTGGCGGTAACGGCGGCGGCCTGCTCTTCCTTGGCGCGCAGGTCGTCCTGAAGCTGCGCGTTGCGGATCAGCATCTTCGCTGTAGCGTCCATCTCCGCCTCTCGGGCGCGAAGCGTGTCGGCGCTGGCCTTGGCGGCAATCTTGGCGGCCTGCTCTTGCTGACGGGCGTAAGCCTCGACGGTTCTCGCGTTCTGCAACAGCATCTTCGCTGTAGCGTCCTGCGATAGCCGATAATTGCCGTCCTCTTGGGCAAACCGGCCCAGGGCGTCGCGGGCTTGACCATAGGCGGCGATGACGGGGCGGAGCGATTGCTCGACGCGGCCGGCGGCGGTGCCCGACAGGCCCAAGGAGACAGCATGGTCGCGAACTGCCTGGGAGGTAGACTTAACCTGATCTTCCAGGGCGCGCGCCGATGCCCGGAGATCGTCGGTCTGCTTCTTGGCGGGCTCGGCCTTGGCGACGTCAAAGTCCATAGCCAGGGAGGCAAGCGTGACTTCGGTCATGTTTCCTCCTGTGGTAGGGTGCGGGCATGGACATCGATGATGACGAGCTGCAGGACGGCGTGACCGCCGAGTGCCCCGCCTGCGGCCATCCGGATTGGTTTCATCCTGAGATGGCCCCGCCCTCGGGCGGTCGGAGCCGGTGCGCGGAGTGCAACCACGACCTAGGCTCGTGGGATGATCTGCACGCCCGCCTCTTCACCGCCGGCGCCATGCTCGCCGAGACGCTGGGCAAGAGGTCCTAGACCATCAGGCCTTGTGCGCCTCGACGGCGTTGCCGCGCTGCTGGTCCTGCTGCTTGCTCGAGGGGCTGTTGGCCGACCAGATCGCCATCTGCTCCGCGTCCATCGCCATGATGGCCTGACGCTCCCAGCGCTCTAGCGGCCGCTCGTCTCGTTCCCAAGCCTGGATTTCCAAGCGCGAGATCCGCGACGGCGCCATGCCTCCGGTTTGTCGGGTCTGGCAAAGGTCGATGTAGATGGCCCAGAGGTGCGCGGCCAGGGGCGGCAGCGGGGGCGGATAGGCCAATCGCCA
>JAYRLX010000470.1:0-2749 GCA_041905125.1 Caulobacter sp.
TGACCTCTTCGCCGGGCCGTAAAGCGGTGGGAAAATTTTCTGCGCTCTGCGGCGCGTCGCCGCATAAGAATCGCTTGCAATCGCACCCGTGTTAGCGCTAACAACAACCCGTGAGGCGCCGAGCGCCTCTGCCCTTCCTGGGCGTTTCCTCCCTATGAACTTTCAGCCCGGTCGTTTGGCCGGGCTTTTCTTTTGCGCGTAGCGGCTCGAAGATGGCGGTCCGAAACGCCGGAGACGCCCCATGCCCGTCGGCAGGCCGCCCAAGAAGACCGAGACCCTCGAGATCCGCCTGCCGCCCGAGACCAAGGCCGCGTTCATGGCGCGCTGCCAGGGCGCGCGTCGCACAGCCAGCGAAGCGTTGCGCGACTTCATCGAACAGGACCTTCGCGCGCCGACGACAAACCGCCGCCGCAGCCTGGCTTGGCGTATCGCGGCGGCGGCGCTGGCCGGCCTGGCCGTGGGCGCCGTGGCCGCCCCGTCGCTCGCGCGGCCGTCAGGCTCCGACGCGGCGTTCCAGCGCCTGGACGCCAATCATGACGGCGTTCTCAGCCTCGACGAGTTCAAGGCTCACTGAAGCGTTTAGCGGATCCGCCGTCCGAAGCGATCCCACTGCAGGTTCAGCCAGGTCCACGGCTTGTAGGCCGCGGCCCCGGGCTTCCATGACGCCAGCACCAGCTCGGCCCTGCCCACGATGTTGTCGGCCGGCAGCAGGCCGACGCCCAGTTCGCGCGGCCAGCGACTATCCAGCGAGTTGTCGCGGTTGTCGCCCATCATGAAGTAGTGGCCTTCGGGCACGACATAGACGTCGGTGTCGTCGCCCGGCTGGTCCGCGCCGCCATCATAGGTCACGTAGGACCGGCCGGCGGGCTGGCGCTCGCGCACCTCCAGCACCGGCCGATAAGGATCGTCATGGTCCTGGATCACGGTCATCGGCGTCTGGGGCAGGGGGACGTCGTTGACGAACACCTGACCCCCGCGGACCTGGATGCGGTCGCCGGGCAGGCCGATCACGCGCTTGATCCAGGTCTGGCCGGGATCGCGCGGCAGGCGGAAGACCACGACGTCGCCGCGCTTGGGCGCGCCGCCCAGCAGTCGGCCAGCGGGCAGGGGCGGGTTGAAGGGCAGCGAGGCCCGGCTCCAGCCATAGGCGAACTTCGAGACGATGATGTAGTCGCCAACGACCAAGCCCGGCTCCATCGAGGAGGAAGGGATCGTGAAGGGCTGGAACAGCACGATCCTGAAGAGCAGGGCGATCGCAAGGCCGGCCAGAGTGGTGCGGACGATCTCGAGAATCTCGGACCTGGCGTTCGAAGAGGTCTTTGCGGCGGCGGGGGATGTGAGCGTGTCGGTCATGCCGCCAGTAGGAGCGGGCGGCGTTCTTCCCGCCAGCGCGACCGTGTCCGGACGGGCCTGAAATCGTGTCCGGACAAAAAGAAAGGGCCGGACGACGCGCGTCCGGCCCAAGGCATAGAGGGAAGAACATCGGGGGCTTGAGGGCCCCCGAAAGGATCAGAAGCGCTTCTTGATCGACAGGTAGGCCTGGCGCGGCGGGGCCGGCAGGACCGTCATCGCCTCGCCGGTCGGATCGCTGTTGACGAAGCCGCCCGAGCCGATGGTCGAGATGTAGTCCTTGTCGGTCAGGTTGGTGACGTTGACCTGGACTTCCAGGCCCTTGCCCCAGCCCTCTTCGGGGAAGCGGTAGCCCACGGTCAGGTCGGCCACGGTGGTCGAGGGGACCTGACCGCCGACGTTCTCATAGGTGTAGTAGCGCTTGTCGGTGTAGCTGACGCCCAGCTTGCCGAAGAAGCCGGCCTGGTCGAACGCGATCTCGCCCTTGAAGATGTTCTTGGGCGTGTTGACCACGGTCTTGCCCTTGGTGCGGACCGTGACCTTGCCCGTCCCGTCGACGACGTCGTCCTGGTACTTGGAGTCGTTGTAGGTGTAGGCGCCATAGAGGCTCCAGGCGTCGGTCAGGCGGTAGGTGCCGGCCAGCTCGACGCCCTTGGTCTCGACCGAGCCCACGTTCGACAGCAGGGCCGGCAGGCCCAGGATCGGCGAGGCCGTATTGGCCGCCAGCAGGCGGTTGTCGAAGGCCACGTGATAGACCGCCGCGACGCCCTGGAAGCGTTCGGTGCGATAGCGCCCGCCCAGCTCGAAGGTCTTGGAGCTTTCCGGCTTCAGGGTCTTGGCGACGTAGTTGACGACGGTTTGGTTCTGCGAGCCGAACGGACCGGCCGTGGCCGCCGAAACGAAGGCGCCCATGTTCTCGGTGTAACCGCCGAACACTTCGAAGTCAGGCGTGGCTTTGTAGACGAAGCCGACCTGCGGCAGGAAGTTGTCCTTGCTCTCGATCTCGCCGGCCAGCGGATTGCCCACCACCGTCTTGACGTTGTTGGTGACCTTGATCGCCTTGAAGCCGAAATTGACCTTCAGGGCGTCGGTCAGGGTCCACTCGTCCTCGATGTGGCCGGTCGTGGTCTTGGTCTCGAACGCATACTGCCACTGGGTGAAGAACGGGTTCTCCTGGAAGTCCAGCGGATCGCGCGACGGGGCGGCGGCGGTCTCGGCGTAGAAGCGGCGCGCCTGGTTGAAGTGGTTCACCTCGTGCCAGAAGCCGCCGCTGACGCGGTGAGCGCCCAGGTCGACCGTCAGGCCGGCGGTCAGACCGCCGCGGTCGATGTCATACTCGGTGGTGCGGATCGACAGCGGCGCCGCGGTCGAGCCGGCGGTCCCGAAGCCGGGGCTGGCC
>JAYRLX010000043.1:0-15455 GCA_041905125.1 Caulobacter sp.
ACTGTCCTTTATCCGGTCTATGCGCCGTCTCAACAGTCGCGGTCTGAAACCAGTCTCGACTACTCGGTGGGTCTTAAGTACCAGGCCAACAGCAATGCCAATGTCTACGCTTCGTACGGCCAAGGCACCAAGAGCGGCGGCTTCGCCATCACCGTCACGCGTCTCGACCAGAGCGCCTACGACAAGGAGGTGGCCCGAACCGCGGAGCTGGGCGTGAAGCTCAACGCCTCCAATGGTCTGTGGGTGTTCAACGCCGCGGTGTTCGACACGCGGGTCAAGAACTTCCAGATGGTAACCTTCACCGGCCTGCAGTTCGACATCGGCAACACCGATCTGAAGAGCCGGGGCGCCGAGCTGGAGACGATCGTGCGGCCCGTGCGCAATCTGCGCCTGGCGCTCAACGCCACCTATGCTGACGCCACCGATGAGACGACGGGCAAGACTGCGCCGCTGGCGCCCAAATGGTCTGGCTCGGCCAGCGCCGGCTACAGCCATGCCCTGACCGATGCCCTGGAAGGCCGGATCGAGGCGTCCGTCGATTTCCGGACCAAACGCTACTACCAGCAAGACACCAGCACGTCCCCTGCGGGAGACGCGTTCACGCCGGTCAATCTGAGCGTGGCGGTGGGGGCGCCGGACAAGGGCTGGGAACTGCGGCTGATCGGGCGAAACCTGCTCGACGAGCGCGAGTTGAGCTTTGCTTTCCCCACGCCCATCGTCGGGGCGGGGTCACAAAACGGCATCTCCGAGGAGCCGCGCACGATCGCGCTGCAGTTCAGCCTCAAGCGCTGACCAAGGCGGGGCGGCGAGCATGTTCGCCGCCCCCGTTTGGCGCCGTCTTCCCAGGGGTGGGCGACGGCGTCATTCTTCTATAGGTCTGCATGAACCGATTGTTCCAACGCAGCGATGATGGCCCCTCCCACAAATCCGACCGCTAAGATCGATGGCCGGCCTGCCGGCATGAACGGCCAGGAGGCCCGTCGGACCAAGACGCGCGAACTGCTGATCGAGACCGCCTCTCGGCTTTTCAGCGAGCGTCACCCCGCGGGGGTGACCATCGACGACATCATTCAGGCCGCCGGCGTTGGCAAGGGCACCTTCTACAATCACTTCGCCGACAAGGACCTCTTGGTCACCGAGGTGCGCAAGCGCGTGATGGCCAGCACCGACGCGGGCGTCACGGCGCTAAACGAGGGTGTCCAGGATCCGGCCGTGCGGATCGCGCGCGGGCTTTGCTACTACGCGCGTCTCGTCCACAGCGATCCGGTTCATGCGTGTCTGCTGGCCCAGAACCTGCCTTTGGACATGTCCTCTTCGACCCTGGCGATGATGGGCGTCGGCAATGACGTGGCTCGGGGCATCGCCAGCGGACGTCTGCGTGTGGCCGCGCGAGAAAGCGGCGCGGTTTTCGTCATCGGCGCGGGGACGTCCTTGACCTATCGCCTGTTGATCGAGAGCAGCCCCGCGATCGCGGTGCTCATGGCGCAACAGATCGTGGCGATGACGCTCAAGGGGTTGGGGGTGAACGCCGAGGAAGCCGAACAGATCGCCGCGCAAAGCTGCGAGGAAATCCTCAACGCCGTCGAGGTCCCGAGCGGGACCTGACGGCTGAAGAGCCCGCTTGTCCTAGTGACGCAGCCAGGGGCGGGGAGGGGCCTTCATGGCCTTGAGAAGCTGGCCCATCCGCTTGAACGACATTTCTTGACTGGCCCGGACATTGCGTAGGGCCGTCCAGAGAAAGCCCAACGACATCTTGGGGGCTTCGAAATCGCGCGGCAGGGGCGGACCCCACTGGTAGAGACCCGCGGTGGTCATCGGGCTGACGCCCGGCGGATGGTCGGCGGTGAACATGTCGCTGTCGACGAAATGCTCGAACTTGTCGCCGATCGGATCGCGCCAGTAGTCGAAGAGCTGGCTGCCGAGCAGGTGGCGGCCCACGCCCCAGGCGTGGGTCCAGCCGCCTGCCAGCAGATGCTCCTGTCCCATGGCGACATCATCGACATCGATACATTCGTAGGCGCTGTGGCCGTACCCGTTGACCACGTGCTGCACGAGCACCAACGTGTGGTGATCGGCGGGAGTCTGGCCCCGGTCGCATCGCATGAACACCAGGCCAGGCTCGCCGTCGGGGAGGGTCTGTACGTCGGACGGCAACAGGCCGAAGGTGTCCATGTACCAGCGCACACCGGCGAAGAAATCGACCACGTTCACCACGGCGTGGCCAAGGCGCTGCACATTGGAAGGGCCGTGGGGCGGTCGCTGCGTGTCGTTCAGGCGCGGGCGGTCGCTCAGAAGGTTCTGGCTCAGAGCCGGTCGGGCGGCCCGCACCGTGGACTGAGGACCCCATATGGCCCGGACTTCCAGGCCGGCCGGGTCGGTCAGCCGCACCTGCAACCCCTTGGGCCAACCTTCGGCCGGTTCGACCGCGGACGCGCCATCAAGGGTGGCGAGCCGATCCAGGTCCTGGCGATTGGGAACCACGAGCCCCAGGCCGTGAAAGCCGGGTTTGGCGGCCCGGTCGATCATCACGCAAGGCCCGTACCCGCCGGCCGCGCTCAAATGGAGCCGATCGGGCGAAAGCTCGGTAACCGTCAGTCCGAAGTCCTCGAGGAACTTTCGCTCCGCCGCCAAATCCGTGCGGGCGATGCGAACATGGGCGATGTCCCAGGCCTTGCAGATGGGCCTGGCCGATCGCGCCATCCGCGGGTCGAGATCGCTCATTGGGCCGGCTCCACATGGACCTGACGCTCTTGCTCGGCCACCAGCAGAGCGCGCAATTCGGCCTTGGCGACCTTCTCCAGGGTCGCTCGCGGAAGGCTGTCGACGATCCGCACCAGGTGGGGTCGTTTGAACGTGGCCAGTCCTTTTTCGCAGGCGGCCTCAATGGCGTTGATCAGTTCGGGACCCTGGCCAGGAAGGGCGATCACGAAGGCGGCGGGCGCCTCGTCGAGCATGGGATGCGGTATGGCCACGACCGCCACCTCGCTGACGCCGGGCGTGGCCAAGATGACGCGCTCGACTTCGCTGGCGGCGACGTTCTCGCCACCGACCTTCATCATGTCCTTCGAGCGATCTGCGAAATAAAGGAAGCCGTCCTCGCCCAGCCGGACCCGGTCGCCGGTGATGAACAGGCCGTCGGCGCGGAACGCCGCGGCGGTGGCCGCCGGGTCGCCGGCATATTCCTGGAACAGGGAAACGCCGCGCCGCCCGCCGATAAGCAGATCGCCGACCTGTCCCGGCTCCACCGGCTTTCCGTCATCGCCCAGGACATAGACGTCGTAGCCTGGCGCGGGACGTCCCATGGACATGGTCGCATCCTTGCGGTGGGGCGAGCCCACGACGCCATGGGTGATGGTCTCGGTCATGCCCCACCATCCGATGGTCTTGACGCCGAAGTGCGCGTCGAACGCCGGTTCGCAGATCCCGTTGCCCCAGAACCGGTAGCTGTGGGTCTCGGGCGTCGGCTGGGTGGCCAGCGCCTTCACGCAGAAGGGGACCACAGACGTCCAGGTGGCTCGGTGCTTGAGCGACAGCGGCCAGAAGCGCGAGGCCGAGAACCGCGGCGTCAGGACTACGGTCGCGCCAGCCCAAAGCGAAGACAGCACCGAGTAGACCTGGGCGTTGGTGTGAAACAGCGGCAGGTGCGTCAGATGAACGTCGGTGGCGCGCAGATCTTCGTGCAGGGCGCTTTGTCTCCCGCCCCACAGCGCGTTGCCGTGGGTCCAGAGCACGGCCTTGGGGCGGGCGGTGGTGCCCGAGGTGTATTGAATGCCGAACGCCGCGGTCGGCTCGCGCGGGCGATCGGGCAGGATCGCGGGATCGGCGTCGATGGCCTCGAAAGGCTCGTAACCCGCAGGCGCCGAGACGGGCTCGCCATTATCGGTCGCGGTGGCGACGCGCCAAGCAAGGCCTGGCGCGGCCGCGGCGACCAGCGCGGCGAACCGAGGCTGAGTGACCGCGCCGACCGCACCGCTGTGAGCGGCGAAATAGGCCACCTCCTCCTCGGTCGATCGGGCATTGGTCGTCACGGCCACGGCGCCGGCGTAGGCGCACCCGAGCCAGGCGATCAACGACTCGGGGCAGTTGTCGAGGTGGACGAGAATACGTTGGCCCGGCTGCACGCCCCGCGCCGCCAACCCGGCGGCGAAACGCTGAAGCGCGGCGGCGAATTGCGCGTAGCTCCAGGACCGCGTCTCGCCCTCGAAGGGCTCCCAGATAAGAAAGGGATGATCCCCGCGGCGCTCGGCCTGCTCGTCGACGAGCGTGCGGATGTCCATGCCCGCGAACGGATGGGTCGGGTCGAGAGTCATCGAAGCTGCTCCTGGGTCTTGGAACGCCGCCGCATCACGCCGCTTCGGCCCGCGACTGCAGATCCTCGCCGACGATCGTCATGAGAGCCGGACGGGAAAGAAGGGATTGTTGAAGCCGGTCGATGTTGGGGTAGGCGGGCAAGGCTCCGGCGAGTTGGGGCGCGTTGCGCCACAGTCCGAAGATCAACAGATAGAGATCGCAGGCGCTGAACTGGTCGAGAAGGTAAGGGCGTCCTTCAAGATGAGCCTCGACCGCCGCGAACACGGCGCTGGCGCGCTCGACGCCGGTGTTTCGCTGGGCCTCTCCAGCTTCCCCCTGCGGCGCGAACAATGCGCCGGCCAGGGCGGGATGCAAGCTTGAGCCCAGGAAGGACAGCCAGGAAAGGGCCGAGGCGCGCTCAAAGGCGCCCGGGGGCAACAGGCGCTTTTCGGGGACCAGGTCGGCGATGTAGGTCAGGATCGCCGCCGCCTCCGTAAGGACGCCTTGGTCGGTCTGCAGGGCGGGGACCTTTCCACGCGGATTGATCGCCAGATAGCTCGGCGATCTTTGCTCCCCGCTCCAGGTTTTGACGATCGCCACCTCGTGCTCGACTCCCGCTTCGACCAGGGCGAAGCGGCAGGCCGTCGAGCAGGCCATGGGCGAATGATAGAGCTTCAGCATGCGACGTCTTCCAAGCGGCTCGGGGCCGATCCGCGCAGACTCGCCGTCCAGGCGGAGATGAGCGCCGAAGGCGTCCCGGTTCCGAACACATAGCGATCGGGGCGCACCAGGACGGCTTGAGCCTGATGTTGCTCCAGCCAGGCGCTAAGAGCCGGGCCGAACATGGCCAAGCGCTCGTCGGAAAGATCGACCATGCGCAGGCCTGGGACGTCCTGGTCGACGGGCGCCTTTGCGATGAGCCAGGCCGAGCCGCCAAGGATGTCGTCCAACCGCAGAACCTGACCCTCGCCATCGACGGCGGTGGGTTGCGGCATCGGCAGGCCCGCGGCGGCGTCGCCCGGCAAGATGCAAGAGCTCGCCAGAGGCGCCGGCGAGAGTGGCGGCAATGGCGTCATGCCCGCTTGGCGCATGGCCAACATATGCGCGTCACGAGCCGCGGCCGCCTCCCTGTCGAGGGTGCAGACGACCTGGCCCATGCCGATCGCCAGTTCGATGACTGTCCGGACATGCGGCTCACGTTCGGCCTGATAGGTCTCCAGCAGGCTCGCCTGGGCCTGTCCGCCGATTACCGCCGCCAGCTTCCAGGCCAGATTGGCCGCGTCGCGGATGCCCGCGCACATGCCCTGGCCGGCGAAGGGCGGTGTCTGGTGAGCCGCGTCGCCGGCGATGAACACCCGTTGGTCGCGCCAGCGATTGGCGACCAGGCCGTGGAACCGGTAGACGGCCTTGCGTTCGATCTCCAGGGGGCCGCATTCCCAGGTGGCCAGCAGTCCCTCGATCACTTCGTCCTTCAGCATCGCCTCGGGGGTTTCTCCGGAGAGCATCATAAACTCCCACCGGTGGCGCCCTGGGCCGCTGATCACGCACGTGGTCGGGCGCGCCGGATCGCAGATCTGCAGGTTGACCTCGGGCACGCGACTTTCGGCGAGCAGCTTGACATCGACGACCAGCCACGGCTCGTCGAACTGATAGTCGAACAATCCTCCGCCGATAGCCTCCCGGACCGGGCTCCAGGCTCCGTCGCACCCGACCAGGTATCGAGCCCGGATCTGTTGCTCGCCCTCGGGCGAAGCGATCGTCGCCGTCACGCCCTCTTTGTCCTGGGCGAAGGTGTTCAGCCGCCATCCCAGCTTGACCTGGGCGCCGGGCAGATCCTGGAGGCTAAGGCGAAGAACCTCCTCCAGACCCGGTTGGTGGAACATGTAGCCGCCCTTCCACCCTGACGGTGTCTCGGCCGGCGTGTTGATGCTGATCAGCAATTCATCATTGGCGGAGCGGAATTCGTAGGCGGGCACGTCCCGGGTGTGGGCCTGCACCGCTTCGGCGACGCCCAGTCCCTGGAAGATGCGCATGACCTCGTGATCGAAGTGCACGGCGCGCGGCATGGGGTGGGGAGTCAGCTCTTTGTCCAAGGCGATAACGCTAAGGCCCTGCTTGGCCAGCATCGCCGTCAAGGCCGCGCCGACCGGCCCCAATCCCGAGACCAGTACGTCACAATCCAATCGGGTCATGCTCAGGCCCCCGCCACGCAGGGGTTGTCGATCGAGCCCAGGCCCTCGATCTCGATACGGACCTGGTCACCGACCTTGAGGAATTGCCGCGGATCCATGGCCGCGCCCACGCCGCCCGGCGTGCCGGTGAAGATGAGGTCGCCGGGCTCCAGCGTCATGGCCTTGCTCAGATGCTCGACCTGATCCCAGAGATTGAAGACCAGATGGCGGGTGTTGGAGTCTTGGCGAACCTCGCCATTGACCAGGCAGCGAATGGCCAGGCCATGGGGATCGGCCACTTCGTCGGCGGTGGTGATCCAAGGGCCGAAGGGGGCGTGGGTGTCGAACGATTTGCCCAGAACCCACTGCGGGGTGCTGTGCTGCCAGAGGCGTTCGGTGGCGTCGTTGCCGCAGCAGTAGCCGAAGATGGCGCCCGGCGCGCTGGCCTTGTCGATGTGGCGGCCGCCGGCGCCCACCACGGCGACCAGTTCGGCCTCATAGTCGAGGAACGGGGAGACCTTGGGCACTTCGACGCCATCGAACGGGCCGTTCGCGGCGGTCGGCATCTTGCAGAACCAGACTTGCTGGGTCGGGGTCTCCATATGGCTTTCAGCGATATGGTCGGCGTAGTTGAGGCCGATCGCCATGATCTTGCCGGGGCGGCGGATCGGCGCGAGCAGGCGCACGCTGTCGAGGGGCAGGGCGCCTGCGCCGGCCTTGGCGATGCGAGCCACCTCTTGGGCGGCGTCCGGCCAGGCGGCGATCAGGCCGATCATATCTTCGGGCAGGCCCGGCGCGGCGGCGTTCAGCGGAATGATGTCGCCGTCGACGACGGCGCCCAGCTGGGCGCGCGCGCCAGCGTCAAAAGTCGCGAGTTTCATGAGCTGTCCTGTACTTAAGCCATGGTTGCCGGGGCCGGGGATCCCCACTGGACGCCCAGCAGGTCCTGCAGCGACGCGGTGTTGGAGCCGTCGGCGGCGACAAAGACGTCGCCGTCCGTCCAGTGTTCGAGGGTGTGGCCCCAGGGGTCGCGCCAGTAGTCGAAGACCTGGCTCCCGAGAATGTGCCGGCCAACGCCCCATTCGGCGCTGCGGCCGGCTAGCTTCAGGCGCTCGTGACCCCGCATGAGATCGTCAAGATCGGCGACCTCGAAGGCGGCGTGGTTGAAGCCTGGGCCCGTGGGGCTCTGGACGAGAAACAGAGTGTGGTGATCGGTGGGAGCCTCGCCGCGATCGCAGCGCATGAAGGCGCCGATGGAGATCTCGGGCGTCAGCTGGATTTCATCGGAGGTGATGAAGCCGAACCGATCCTTGTACCAGCGCTCGGAGGTGCGGAAGTCCGAGACGTTCAGGACAACGTGACCCAGGCGATTGACGTGCGCGGCGCCGGCGGCCAGGCGCTTTGTCTGGCTCTGCCGTGGGTGCTGTCCGATGTTGTTCCAGGTTTCGACGCAGGGAGCGGCCGCCGCCTGGGCCGCTTGCTCGGCGACGACATCGACTTGATTGCCGTCGGGATCCAGCAGGCGTGCGCGCCATCCCCCGCCAGGAAGATCGAGCGCCTCGATCGCGACCTGCTCGGCCGCGGCGAGGCGCTCAAGTTGTCCGAGGGAAGGCGCGCGAAAGGCCAGGCCCAGAAAGGCTGGCTCACCGCGCTCTGCGACATGGAGGACCGGCTGATCGCCAAAGCCGCGGCTCACCAGGCGCTCGTCGGTCGCCTCCGCGACGACGAGGCCGAAGTCCTCCAGAAAACCGCGCATCTCGGCGAGATCCGGGATGCGGAAGCGGACGTAGGCTACGTCCTCCACCCTAATAATGCTCATGGTTTTACCAAATCTGACGTTTTGGTCAGAATGATGGAGAAGCGGCGACGCGGCAAGAGGCTAATTGCGAGGCGCGTTTTCCGTTCGCCGACGTCTGGCGACGTTGAAATTGACGAAATGGTCATATAGTGCGCCAATGCGCCCGGGCCCGCCGCGAGAACGGGCCAGCAATCAGGGAGGCGGCGATGGAGCATCGGGCCAGGCGCGGTTTGGCGCGCGAGCCTGCGATGGCGCGAAATGCGCGTCGTGCGTCCCGGTCTTTCGACGGCCGGACGAATTATCAATTTTTCCGAACCCCTGGGAATTAAGCGGGCCGACGCCGCTGCGTAGGCTTGGGCGACAGAAGCGTTCAGAACTTCAGGTACGGGAGGTGTTATGGCAGACGGCGCTCAGGCCTTCGCGGCTTGGACCAATGACGCAATCCGCTCGCTGTACGATCCTGAGCGCGGGCGGATCGATCGTCGGATCTACGCCGATGAGAGTCTCTACCGGCTCGAACTGGAGCGGATCTTCGCCCGGGGCTGGAACTTCATGTGTCACGACTCGCAGGTCCGCGAGGCCGGTGACTATGTCGTTTCGTGGATCGGCGAGGATCAGGTCATCGCCGTGCGCGACGAACAGGGGGCGGTCAATGTCCTCGTCAATTCCTGTCGCCATCGCGGCAATGCGCTCTGCCGGGCGGAGGAAGGCCGGGCTAAGTCGTTCGTTTGCAGCTACCACGGCTGGAACTACGGTCTCGATGGCAGCCTGATCGGCGTTCCCGGCCAGAAAACCTACTATCACGGGGAGCTGGATCGCTCGGCGCTGGGCCTGCATCGCGCGGCCAAGGTCGAAAGCTATCTAGGCTTTTGGTTCGCGACCATGGACGCGGACGCGCCCCCTCTGCACGATTTCCTCGGCGACGCCGGCCGAGCCGGCCTTGGCATGATCTGCGCTCATGGCGAGGTCGAAGTCGTCGACGGTGTCCAGAAAAACCTCATCAACTGCAACTGGAAGGTCGCCGTCGATAATCTCTTCGACTGGTACCACGTCATGTACAGCCATGCCTCGGCTGGCAGTTCCGGCTTTCTGAATCTCGCCGAAATCCTTCATCCGAAGAACCAGCTCGTCATGCTCAGCGAGTATGGCCACGCGATCAGCGGCCCGGGGATCCCCGCCGAGATGCAGGCCCAGATCGACGCCCTCACCGACGAGCAGCGGGCGCAATTCTCAGCGCCGGGGGCGCCGCGCCTGCGCCCGAAGGCGGCCAAGGACCTGATGGGACCGGTCGGTGTGCGCAGCATGGGCCACCCCAACCTCTTTCCCAATTTCTGGGTGACGATCGGTGGCCTGCAGGCCTGTCTGCGTATCCCGCGAGGCCCTTCGACCACCGAGTTGTGGTGGTACACGTTCGTTCAGAAGGACGTGCCGCCCGAGATGCGGCGGGCGCAGGTGCGGATGGCCACGCATCTTTTCGGACCCGCGGGACTTCTTGAACAGGACGACGGGGAAAACTGGATCCAGAGCACGCGCGCGGCTCGAGGCGTGGTGGGCGCTACACTGGGCCAAACCCTGCAGATGGGGATCGGCAAGGACGAGGCTCGCCGCGGACCTGCCGGCGAGCATTTCATCGACACCACCATCAACGAGCACGGCCAGCGATGGTTCTATCGCGGATGGGTCGATTGGATGACCGCCGGCGACTGGGGTGAGCTGCGGGGTCATCATACGCCTCTGCCGCAGGGGATGGTTCGATGACCTCCGCCGTCTACGCCCAGGCCGAAGTTCCCGGTGAAGCGCGCTCGATCGGTCAGCGGGCCCTGCTTCAGTACGAGATCGAACAGTTTCTCTACGCCGAAGCGGCGCTGCTGGATGGACGTCTCTACCGCGATTGGCTCGATCTGCTCACCGACGACATCCACTATTGGATGCCGATCCGTCGCACCGTCACGCTGAGCGATATCGACCGCGAGTTCACCAAGCCAGGCGACATGTCGTTCTTCGACGATGATCGCGAGCTTCTGGAAATGCGGGTCAAGAAGCTCGAAGCGGGCTCGGCATGGTCGGAAGATCCACCCTCAAGATCGCGCCATTTCGTCTCGAACGTCCGCCTCGTCGAAGAGGCTGGCGACGATTTCACGGTCGATCTCTGCTTTCACCTCTACCGGACCCGCCTCAACACCGAAGTCGACAGTTGGGTCGGCCGACGCACGGACGTCCTGCGTCGGACAACCGACGGCTGGCGCCTGGCTCGCCGGCATATCTACCTGGATCAGACCCTGATCCTTTCCACCAACATGAGCACCCTTTTCTAAGCGGGCCGAAGGGATGGGTTTGTCCTCAACAGCATTGGCCCTGCTCGCCTGGGCGTCTGGCCTGGCCGCCGTAGGCGTTGGCGGCGGAGCTTCGATGTCATGACGAGCGAGGCGACCTCTTCGCGCCGCGACATTCGGATGGACGGTGTGGCGTTCTACAGGGTCGTCGCCGACGCGCCCTTGGCGCGGCGCCTCGCTCTGGGCAGCCTGTCCTACTGCGTCGCCGTTCGACACGGGTGGCTGACGTTCGAAACCGAATTTCCCGTGCCCTCGGTCGTGGAACTACAGCCGGGTGACGTGGTCGCCTTCAGTGGTTTGGCCTCCCATCTTTTCCGGGCTGGCCTGTCGGAAGCGTTGCTTCAGGCGCCGTTTGAGACCCGCCAGATCAATGATGGCGGGCCGGCCGCGGGCTGCGACCTGATCGTCGGTGTGGTCCCCAGTGAAGCTTTGGCGCTTGGATCGATGACGATCGGACCGGTCGTGGTCAGGCCGCAAGAGCATCCGGACCTTTCCCGTCGGCTCTGGCGCGCGATCGAAATGCTCGAAGACGAATATGGCGACGACACGCTTGTCGACCGGGAGCTGATCATACGGCGCCTTGCGGAGATCATGCTGGTCAACATGACGCGCCGGATCTTGCGGGATCGTCCGGCGGACCTGGACGACGTGCTCGGACCGCAGGTCAGCCGCCAAATCGTCCAGGCCCTGAACGCCTTTCTGGATGAGCCCGATCGGCCCTGGACTCTCGATCAACTGGCCCGCGCGGCGGGCATGTCACGCACGCGCTTTGCCGAAACCTTCAAGGCGCTGACGGGGCAGACACCCGGCAAGATCGTCGCCCGGCTGCGGCTCACCGCCATAGCCCGCCGCCTCTCGGCGGAGGCCCTGAGCATAGAGCGGGCCGCAGAGGAAGCCGGTTACAGTTCCTCGGCAGCCTTCGTGCGCGCGTTCCAGCGCGAGTTCGGCGAGACCCCCGCGCGTTGGCGCCGGGCCGGCCGGGGCGTGACGCCGATCATGCGTAGCGAAGTTCGCCACGACGGCGAACTGGCCAGGAGTGCATCATGAAAATCGGGACGGGCATGGTGGCCCTGGTGACCGGAACCTCTCGCGGGCTGGGCGTGGAAATCGCCCGGCTGCTGGCCCAGCAGGGCTGCGATCTGGTCCTCGCGGCGCGATCGGGCCAGGCCCTCGAAGCGGTCGCGACCGAGTTGCGAGCGCAGACCGGACGCAAGGTGTCCACCTTGACGACGGATCTGGCTGACGCGGGCGCCGCATCGGATCTGGCTCGGCGCGCCGAAGCGCTGGGACCGGTCGATATTTTGATCAACAACGCCGGAGTCGAATCGGCTCTTCGGTTCGTCCAGCGGTCGACTGCCGAGATCGAGCAGACCCTGGCGATCAATCTGCTGGGGCCGATGCTGCTGAGCCATGCGGTGCTGCCAGGCATGCTGGCGCGCGGGCGAGGACACATCGTGAATATCGCGTCCGTCGCCGGGATGATCGCCATCCCGTTCAACGAACCCTACTGCGCCACCAAGTTCGGGATGGTCGGCTTTACCCGGTCGCTGCGGCTGACGGCCAAGGCCAGCGGCTGGCCGATAAGCGCATCGGCCGTTTGTCCGGGCTTCATCGCGGGCGCGGGTCTTTTCGATGAGATGATGCGCGCCTACGGCGTGACCTCCGAGGGACTGGGGGTTTGCCCGCTTGAAGACGTTGGCCCGGCGGTAGTCCGAGCGATCCAAGAGGATCTGCCGGATGTGTTCGTGGCCGCCGGAGATCCCCGGCGCGTTGCGGCGCTCTCCATGACCGATCCCTCCGCCGTTGAGGCCGGTGCGCTCCGCTCTCCAACCGCAGCGATGTTCAAGGCCGTCGCCGATACGCGAGAGCGCGCCCTTTCATGACCCAAGCGCCCCGCGCGCTCAAATCCATTTTCGAGCTGGAGCCCAGATCGGCGCCGGCTGGCCGACCTTGCCCGGAGCGTTCCATGACCCAAACCGATATCGGCAGCCATTTCGTCGAGTTCGACGGCCTGAAGATTCACTACAATGCCGTTGGCCAGGGGCCGGCGCTGATCTTTGTCCACGGCGGCGGACCCGGATCATCGGGACTAAGCAACTTCTCGCGCAACATGCAGGCGTTCGCGGATCGCTTCAGGGTGATCGCCATCGACCTTCCCGGATATGGTCAGTCGACCAAGCTGAAAATCTCTGAACCGCTCTGGGGCTATTACGCCAAGGTTCTGGCTGGATTTATCGATGCGCTGGGCCTGGGCAAGGCGCATCTGGTGGGCAACTCGCTCGGCGGGGCTTCGGCGCTGAAGACGGCGGTGGATTTCCCCGACAAGGTCGATCGGCTGGTTCTGATGGGACCCGGCGGCGGCTATTCGCTGTTCGAGAAGCAGCCGAGCGACGGCATTCGCGCCCTGGTCTCCTTCTATCGCGAGCCAGGGCCATCGCTGGAGCGCATGCGCCAGTTCTTGCAGTACCTGGTCTATGACCCGTCAGCGGTGTCGGACGAGGTTCTCCAGGAGCGCCTGGACCGGGCCTTGGATGCCGAGACCGCGGAATTCATGCCGCTTCGCCTCGGACCAAACATGGCGCCTATGACGGACCTCTGGCGTGAGCGGCTCGACAAGCTGCCGCACGAAACCCTGATCATCTGGGGGCGCGAGGATCGCGTGAACCCGCTCGATCAGGGGCTCATCCTCATGCGGCAGATCCCCAAAGCTCGCTTCCTGGTGATGCCTCAGTGCGGGCACTGGGCCCAATGGGAAAAGGCCCCCGAATTCAACCGCCTTGTCGGAGGCTTCCTCGCCGAAGCCGCCCTCTAACCTGGCGGACCGCCGTCGCGGCGGTCCGTCAGCACACCCCAGGAGCTTGCCCAGCGCCTGGTCATCTTTCTGAACTTCCGGAGACTATCAGATGAGCGAAACCGCTCCATTGGTCGAACAGCGCAGCCGCAATGGCGCCGTGTTCGATGTCCACTTGAAAAACGCCATTCCGCCGGAAATGTCCGGTGGGCGCTTTCCGCCATTGGAACCCGGATCCGAGGTCGTCGACGGAATCCGGATCGAGCGGGACGTAGCCGTTCCGCTGCGGGACGGCGTGACGATCTACGTCGATGTCTATCGTCCCGAGGGCGCCCTGGACGTCCCTGCGATCATCGCCTGGAGCCCGTACGGCAAGCGAACCGGTTACGCGACGCCCCCCATGCCAACGCCTGGCGTTCCGGCCGGCACGCTGTCGCCCGGCACCAAGTTCGAAGGCCCCGATCCCGAATACTGGTGCCGCCAGGGGTATGCGATCATCAATCCCGATCCACGGGGGTGCGGAAACTCCGAGGGCGTGCTGCAGCTCTGGTCGCAGCAGGAAGCAGGCGACATCGCCGACGTGATCGAATGGATCGCCGTGCGCGACTGGTGCAACGGCAAGGTCGGGATGGCGGGCAACTCCTATTTGGCGGCCTCGCAGTGGCACGCCGCGGCCCAGCGGCCGCCGCATCTGGCCTGTATCGCGCCCTGGGAGGGAACGACCGATCCCTACCGCCAGATGTTCCGCATCGGCGGGGTCAAGGAGATCGGATTCCTGGCCTTCTTCGGCGCCATCACCGTCGGCGTCGGTCAAGCCGAAGACATCCAGGCCAATCTCGATACGCATGCCTTCCACGACGCCTATTGGCAGGAAAAGGTCCCTGATCTGGAATCGATCGAGGTGCCGGCCTACATCTGCGGCGGCTGGAGCCACCATTTCCATCTCCGCGGCGCTGTCGACGGCTTCCGCCGTATCGGCTCCAAATCAAAGTGGCTCCGGATCCATCGTGAGTTCGAGTGGCCGGATTTTTACACCCCGGAGAACCTGGCCGACCTCAATCGCTTCTTCGAGCGCTATCTCAAAGGGCGGCGCAATGGCTGGGAAATGACCCCGCCCGTTCGCATCGACGTGATGGACCGCGGCGATCGCGACCATGCCAACCGACGTGGCGAGGTTGCATTTCCGCTGCCCGACACGGAGTACAAAAAGCTCTATCTCGACGCGGCCAATGGCGCCCTGTCATCCAAGGCCTCCCAATCCCCAGCCTCGGTCAGCTACGACGCCGAGAGCGGGACGACGGCGTTCGATGTCCGCTTCGACGAAGACACCGAACTGACCGGCTTCTTCAAGCTCCGGCTTTGGGTGGAGGCACGAGGTTCGAATGACGCCGACATCTTCGTCGCCATTCAAAAGGCCGACGCCGATGGCGCGATGATCCCGACCCTCGTCGTCGGGCAACCCCATCCGGGCGCTCAGGGCCTTCTGCGCGCCTCGCAGCGCGAGCTCGACGAGACCTTGTCGACCGAGAGCGAGCCCGTCCAGAAGCACGCCTCCGAGCAGCTACTGGGGCCGGGCGAGATCGTGCCGTTGGATATCCCCATCTGGCCGACCAGCCGGTTCTTCAGGGCTGGCGAACGTCTGAGGGTTCTCGTCTCGGGGCACTACACACGCGACCGGGCATGGCTGGAACCTCTCTATTGGGAAACCCGCAACAAGGGCGAACACGTCATCCACACCGGCGGAGCCTACGATTCCCACCTGCTCATCCCTGTGATCCCCAAGGCTCGCGCCGTCATAGTCGGCCGCTCGGTCACCTCGGACGCGCTCGTGCCGCTGTTCGGATAGCAAGATCAGGACCCTGTCGTTGGACCGAGCAGGGGACTGGAAGGCGGAGCGCCGACGCCTAGCGTCGGCGCTCTTGTCTTGCGAGGGGTCCAGGCGGCGAGGGAAGCCAAACCCTGGATCTGCTCCAACGCCGCCTAGATCGCGACATGGCCCTACCCCCAGAGGCTCCTCAGAGGTCGGCCCCGCGCGGGCTATTTGATCGAACAGGCGCGCATGCAGCGCCGCG
>JAYRLX010000471.1:0-2745 GCA_041905125.1 Caulobacter sp.
TTCACTCCCATCCAAACAAGCGTTGGTCAAACAGCGTTGGGGGAGAGCGCCATGAATCGTCGAGAGTTGCTGGCCATGGCCAGCGCGCTGGGCTTCGCGCCCGGTCTTCAAGCCCGCGCCGCCGCGCCGGCGGACGCGATGGCGGCGCGCGACGCCTATCTCTACGCCCTGCCGCTGATCGAGATGGCCACCACCCGCGCGCGCATGCTCAAGGCTTCCGGCGCGGCGATCAACAAGCTGGATCACACGCGGACCCTGGCGGACCACACGTCGCGCCGCGTGACGACGCCCAACAACGACACCCTCTATTCCTGGGCCTTCCTGGACCTGACGAAGGGCCCGGCGACCCTGACCATCCCGCCCATGGGCCAGCGCTACTACTCGGCCGCGGTGATGGACATGTTCACCAACAACAACGTGGTGCTGGGAACGCGCACGATCGGCGGGGAGGGCGGAACCTTCACCCTGGTCGGGCCGGGGCAGGCTTCGACGGGGCACAATCCCGTCCGGATCGCCACGCCGCACGCGTGGCTGCTGCTGCGGGTGCTGACCGACGGCGGCGACGACCTGGCCGCCGCGCACAAGGCGCAGGATGGCTTCCTGCTGAAGGGGCCGCCGGCCGCGCCCGTACCCAACTACGCCACGCGCGACGCCGCGCCGGAGGCCTATTTCGCTTCCGCCCGCGCGCTGCTGGCCAGCGATCCGGCTCCATCGACCGATCTGCGCATCCTGCGCCGCACCGCCGCCTTCCTCGGCGCGGAACCCTTCGACGCCGCCAAGGCCGCCGACGGGGTCGACGAGGCGCGGCTGATCACCCAGTTCGCCAAGGGGCGGCAGACCTTCACGAACGGCTGGGCCTATCCGCGCCCCAACCTCGGCGACTACGGCCAGGACTATCTCTATCGCGCGATCGTCGCCCTGCAGGGACTGGGCGCCCTTCCGGTGGCCGAGGCGATGTACATGAAGGCGGCCGGCGACGATGGCGCAGGGCTGTTCACCGGCGACGGGCTCTATCACCTGAGCCTGCCCGCGGAGCTGCCTCTCGACGGCTTCTGGTCGCTGTCGATGTACGAGGCCACGGCCGACGGCCAGTTCTTCTTCACCGACAATCCGCTGAACCGTTACACGATCGGCGACCGCACGCCGGGCCTGAAGCGTAGTGCGGATGGCGGCCTGGACATCTGGATCGGCCGGACGGACCCCGGCGGCGAGCGCTCGGCCAACTGGCTGCCGGCTCCCAAGGCCGGTCCGTTCGCGATGTACCTGCGCGCCTATCTGCCCCGGGCCGAACTGCTGGACGGCCGCTATCGCCTGCCGCCGGTCGTGAAGGCCTGATCAGGGCTCGACCCGGACGGCCCGTGGCGGCAAAGTCGCGCCGACTCGTTCCTGAGGAGACCTATCGATGAAGACCCGCGCCGCCGTCGCCTTCGAAGCCAAGAAGCCGCTGGAGATCGTCGAGGTCGACCTCGAAGGGCCCAAGGCCGGCGAGGTGATGATCGAGATCAAGGCGACCGGCGTCTGTCATACCGACGCCTACACGCTGGACGGCTTCGACAGCGAGGGCATCTTCCCCTCGATCCTGGGCCACGAGGGCGCGGGCGTGGTGGTCGAGGTCGGCGCGGGCGTGACCAGCGTGGCGGTCGGCGATCACGTGATCCCGCTCTACACGCCCGAATGCCGCCAGTGCAAAAGCTGCCTCTCGGGCAAGACCAACCTGTGCACGGCGATCCGCGCGACCCAGGGCAAGGGCCTGATGCCCGACGGCACCACGCGCTTCTCGTACAAGGGCCAGCCGATCTACCACTACATGGGCTGCTCGACCTTCTCGAACTATACGGTCCTGCCCGAGATCGCCGTCGCCAAGATCCGCCGCGACGCGCCGTTCAAGACCGCCTGTTATTGCGGTTGCGGCGTGACGACCGGCGTGGGCGCCGTGACCAACACCGCCAAGGTCGAGCCGGGCGCCAACTGCATCGTCTTCGGCCTGGGCGGCATCGGCCTGAACGTCATCCAGGGCCTGAAGCTGGTCGGCGCCAACATGATCGTCGGCGTCGACATCAATCCGGACCGCGAGGAATGGGGCCGCAAGTTCGGCATGACCCACTTCGTCAACCCCAAGGACGTGCAAGGCGATCTCGTCGCGCACCTGGTGGCCCTGACCGACGGGGGCGCGGACTACACCTTCGACGCCACCGGCAACACCGGCGTCATGCGCACGGCGCTGGAAGCCTGCCACCGCGGCTGGGGCGAGAGCATCATCATCGGCGTGGCCGAGGCGGGGAAGGAGATCTCGACCCGTCCGTTCCAGCTGGTCACCGGCCGGGTGTGGCGCGGCACGGCCTTCGGCGGCGCGCGCGGCCGCACCGACACACCGAAGATCGTCGACTGGTACATGGACGGGAAGATCCAGATCGACCCGATGATCACCCACGTCCTGCCGCTGGAAGAGATCAACAAGGCCTTCGACCTGATGCACGCCGGCGAGAGCATCCGGACCGTAGTGACGTTCTAGGAACAAACCTCCCTCCCCCTCGATGGGGGAGGGTAGGGTGGGGGTGTCTGCGACGGTTGATGCCGCGCGCCGCCGCCTACTCAGTAGATCACCCCCATCCCCGACCCTTCCCCCATCAAGGGGGAAGGGAGTGGAGGCAGTCCATGACCGTCGAAACCCTCTCCACCCACCGCGTCCATGGCGGAACGCTGCGCTACTGCCGACACGACAGCACCAGCACCGGCACGCCGATG
>JAYRLX010000472.1:0-2744 GCA_041905125.1 Caulobacter sp.
CGCCCTCGCCGGACATCGACTGGACCCAGCGGATCGCCATCGAGGCGCGCGGCGGCTCGTGGATCTGTGCGGGCGTGGACGCCACGATCATCGTGCCAGGCCCTATCGGCTTGCAGCGCTATCCGGTGACCGCGATCCGCAAGCTGACGCCCGAAGAGATCAAGGCCCGCAAGAAGCGCTGACGCCAGCTCTACTGCGGCCGGTTGCGCAGGGCGTCGATGATCACCCGGTTGGCCGCTTCGCAACGGCTTTCGCCAAAGCCGCGCTCAATCGTGATGGCCGGCTTCAGCCGCGCTTCCAGCTCGGCCGCCGTCGCCTGAGCCCGCCCCGCGACCTGGCGCGTCTCGGCCAGCCGCGCGCGGGTCAGGGCCAGCTCGGCCAGGACGCTGTCGCGGTGCGCCGCCAAGCCTGCGGCTTCCTCCCGCGCCTCGCTGAGCTGGGCGCGCAGACGCATCGCGTAAGAGCCGAGCCAACCCGCAACGCCCGCCGCGACGAACGCCAAGACGGCGGCGGCCGCGAAGATCACGGGGCTGTCCAGGGCGCTCAGCAGGGCGTGCATAAGGTTCTCCAACAATCCAGAAGCCGGCTCTAAATCAAACACTTTGAGCGTGACTCCTGCCGAAACCGGTTCCCACTTTCGGCGTCACGCTCTAGGCTGCGAAGAGCCTGGGCGGTCGCCGCCCAGGCTCTTCGCGACGAACTCGCTCGCCGCGCGGACGATGGCGTTCGTCGACTGCCGCTCCAATCCCCACCAGAGCGGCGCGTCTCAAAATGAGTGATCTCCGGTTCGTGAGTCCCCCCTGGGCGCCTCAGAAGGGGTAACCGGCGATACCGGAACGTGTCAGGCGCTGAGCGCTTGCGGATGCCCGTCGCGAACGGTCGCTTGGGCGAAGTCCAGCACGTCGCGGGTGACGGCGGTCAGGTGGGCTTCGGCCACGCCCTGTTCGCGCGCCCAGATAATCAGGGCGTGCCGGAGAAAGGTGTTGCCGACTTCGGTCTTGGCGAAGGGCGCATCGCCCAGGGCGACAGTGTTCATAGACATCGCGCGGCTCCCGATCCGACCGGGACATGCGCCCCGGGAAAGTTTTGCGAAAAAGGACCCGGCCGGCGGGTGGCCGGGCCCCAAGTCGGTTCACGCGGCCGGTGGCTGCAAGCGGAGGACGCTCGCCGCCGCCGGTCGACACGCAGACAATCTCCGGAATGGCCGTGCTTGGATGTGCGGATTTTCACATCGAAAAAAATAGCGGTTTTCCAGCCGCCCCGCCCCCGGGCCGGCCAGTGTTCTCAAGCCCGGGAAAGGTTGAAGATGGGCGTGGCCGCGAAACCCTTCCGCCCCTGGGTGCGGCCGACATAGCCGCAGCGCACGCGGTCGCCGTGGAACGTCGCCAGCGCGCCCGCAAGCGCCTCGCTGACATAGGCCGAGCCGGGCGCGGCGTCGGGCTCGATCCGCGCGGCGACCACCACGTGCGCGCCGACGACGGCGGGGGCCTTGGTGAGGGGATTGGTGCGCAGATGGACCGGACCATAGTGGCCGCCGATCCGCAGACCCAGGGTCCGCGGCAATCCCAAGGCGCCCAGATCGACCGCGCGATAGGCCTCGAGCAGGGCCAGGGCGGCCAGCGCCGAATCGATGGGCTGGTCGAACACCAGGAACAGGCCGTCGCCCCAGGTCTCGATATGGATCGGCGGCGCCTCCAGCGCCTCGACGACCTCGGCCAGGCGGCCCATCACCCCTTCCATGAAGGCCGGGATCTGATCGTCCCGCAGCGCTCCAAACCCCTGGACGTCGGCGAACAGCATGGCCTTCATGGCCCGCGACCCGACCGTGATCGGCTTGGAGAAGCTTGTGACGGGCTGCGGCCTGTCGACGGGAATCACCACGGCCCGCCGGCCGCTTCTCGCCCAATAGGCCATGTCGGCGAACACGCCCGCCGGCCCCGGCGCGGCCCGCCCGTCCCACACCGCCAGCTGCACCGCCTCGGTCGCCAGCGTCTGGGACCGTAGCACCGCGCAGCCTATGGCGAACTGGCTGGCGTAGCCGAACACCTGCTCGTCGCCCAAATAGGGATCCTGCGAGGCGTAGCGGACCGAGGCCGCGCGCGCCATGCAGCGCTCGAAACGCTCCAGCCAGGTCTCGCCGAAGGGGGCGACCGAGACCTCGACGAATGCGGCGCGATGCAGGGGCAGGATCACATGCAGCTCGCCGCCGGCTTCAAGCAGCGCCTCGGCGAAGACGATGTCGGCGCCGGCCGCCAGGCCGCCATAGCCGAAGCCGATCCGCTCGGCGCGCAGGGCTTCGTCGATGCGGGCGCGCAGGCTCTGGTCGCAGACGTTCTGGATATGGCCGGTGAAGTGCGCGCAGGCCGGCGGACGAAAGGGCGCCAGCCAGCCCGGATCGACGCCAACCTCACGGCACAGCATCTCCATCTGACGCAGGGTCGAGGCGTGGGCGGCGTAGGCGCTCGGCGCCAAGGCCAGCGCCTGCTCCAGCCGTCGCCGCGCGGCGTCCAGGTCGCCGACCAGGAAGAGCGCTTCCGCGCGACTGGCGGCTTCATAATAGGCCGCCTCCCCGATCAGGCCCTGCGGGCGTGGGGCCTGCAGCACGCCCATGGCGCGCTCGGCGGCGCCGGCCCGATCGCCGGCGACAAGCATCATCGTGGCGGCGTTGATCGCGCCATAGACCCCGCCGAAGCGATGCGACAGGGCCTCGTATCGAAGGCGGGACGCCTTGGCGAAGGCGATCC
>JAYRLX010000473.1:0-2740 GCA_041905125.1 Caulobacter sp.
GCGGCGTCTCCTTCTGCCGCTTCAGAATCCAGGACAGGTCCGGCGCCGGCGCGCTGCCGGGCTCGGTGGGGGCGTCGGGCCAGATGCCGGCGGCCTTCAGCTGATCGGCCTGCCGCTCCAGCGTGTGCATGCGCAGGCGCGCCTTGCCCTTTTGCGGCAGGGCGCAGCCGAAGGCAATGCCGTTCCACTGCGGCGGGAAGGGGCGCAGTAGTTGGAAGTACCAGTTGGTGCGGCTGTTGGTCTGCAGGTCATAGACCCGGTCGTAGCCAGCCTTGCGGATGCGGCTGATCATGGCCAGGGTTTCGCTCAGGTCGCCGGGGCGCCCGTCAGTCTCGACGGCGTTGAAATAGGGGCTGAGCTTGGCCAGCGCCTCGAACGGCGGCGTGGTCAGCAGGGTGATCTTGGCCTTGGGATGCGCCTCGCGAATCTTCTTCATCGCCGCCAGGGCCAGGACGAAGTCGCCCAGCGCCCCCAGCTTGATGACCAGGACCTTCTTGATCTCCTTGCTCAAGACGAATGCTCCGCGGTCCGAGCCCGCAGGACGCGGGCATAGACATCGAGCGTCGCTTCGCACATCGCGTCCACCGAATACAACCTTCGCGCTCGCGTGCGGGCCGCCTGGCCCATGACCTGGCGTTTCGCGGCGCCGGCTTCGCAGGCCTCCATCAGAGCGTCGGCCCAAGCCTCGGCGTCGCCAGGCCTCACCAGCCAGCCCGTTTCGCCGGGGACGACCGTCTCGCGCGTGGCGCCGTGATCAGCGGCCATCACCGGGCGGCCCATCACCTGCGGCTCGACCGCCGTCCGCCCGAACGCCTCCGGTTCCAGCGAGGGCGCGATGGCGAGATCGGCCAGCAGATAGGCCGCCGGCATGTCGTCGCAGTGGCCGACCAGCTTCACGCGATCCTCGAGGCCCGCGGCGGCGATGCCGTCGGTCAGCTCGGCGCGATAGCCCTTGCGGCCCTGGTCGTCGCCGGCCAGCAGCAGCAGGATGCGATCCTCGCCGCGCGCCTTCAGCGTCGCCATGGCCTCGACCAGCAAGCCCTGGCCCTTCCAGCGGGTCAGGCGGCCAGCCAACAGCACCTTCAGGCGGCGCTCGTCCGGCGCGACGCCCCAGGCTTCGGCCAGCGCCCGCACGCGCTCGCAGCCGACCATGCCCGGTTCAAAGCGCGACAGGTCCACGCCGCGCGGGATCGCCACGACCTTTTCGGGTGGTATGCCGTGCTCCTGGATCACGTGCTGGCGGGTGTATTCGGAATTGGCGATGACGAGGTCGCCCTTGGTCATCACCGCGTTGTACCAGCGCTTGAGGTTGGACTTGGCGTTGTAGACGCCGTGATAGGTGGCGACGAATGGGGTCTTGGTGGTGTGGGCGGCCCACAATGCGCTGAACGCCGGCGCGCGCGAGCGGGCGTGGACCAGGCTGACCTTCTCCCGCCGGATCAGGTCGATCAGTCGCGCGGCGTTGCCCAGCATGACGAGCGGGTTCTTGGATTGGGCCGGCATCTGGGCCAGGCGGCCGCCGTCTGCCGTCAGGCGCGCGGCCATCCGCCCGCCCTTGGTCGCGACCAGGGCCTTGCCGCCTTGCGCGACCACCGCATGGGCGACATCAATCGTGGTCTGCTCGGCCCCGCCGGTTTCCAGCTCCGGCGTCACTTGCAGCAAGGTGAAATCGGGAGGTAGGTCGGACACACGACTCTCGCGAGGACAACGCGGGCTTAAGTAGCGAAAGGATCGAGGCGACGCCATGACCGAATCCCCAGGCGCCCTAACGCGCGAAGACGGCGCCCGGCTCGCTTTCCGGCGCATTTCGGGAGAGGGCGCGACGGTCGTCTGGCTGGGCGGCTTCCATTCCGACATGACCGGAACCAAGGCCCAGGTGCTGGCCGAGCAGGCCCAGGCCAGCGGCGGCGCCTATGTCCGCTTCGACTATTTCGGGCACGGCGAGTCGGACGGCGCCTTCAAGGACGGGACGATCAGCCGCTGGCGGGAAGACGCCCTGGCGGTGATCGACGAACTGACCGAAGGCCCGCTTGTCCTGGTCGGCTCGTCCATGGGCGGCTGGCTGGCGTGCTTGGCGGCGATCGCGCGGTCGGACCGGGTTAAGGCCATGGTGCTGATCGCCCCGGCGCCGGACTTCACCGAGAAGTTGATGACGCCCGAGCTCTCCGACGAAGCCAAGGCCGCGATCGCTCGCGACGGCTCCTGGATCCGGCCCTCCGAGTATGACGACGGCGGTTATCCGATCACCCGCGATCTGCTGGAGGACGGGGCGCGGTGGTCGATCCTGCCGGGGCCCGTGCCGATCGATGTCCCGGTGCGCGTGCTGCAGGGCGGCGCCGATCCGGACGTGCCGTGGACCCACGCCTTGGAGCTGGCCAACGCCCTGACCAGCCAGGACGTCGTCTTCACCCTGATCAAGGACGGCGACCACCGACTCTCGCGTCCCCAGGACCTGGAGCGCCTGGTCGCCGCTGTCGCCGAAGCCAAGGGCCTGGCCGAGCCGGAGGAGGGCGATCTGGTTTCACGCCGTCTCGCCCGCGCGGCGCGCCTGCGGAACGCCGCCGGTCTGGAGGCGGTGGGCATCACGCCGCGCTTGCCGGCGATCGACGACGAGTAGGCCTAGCCGCCCGCCTGCAAGATCGCCGCGAGTCCTTCGCGGTAGGTCGGGTAGGCGGGCTGCCAGCCCAGCTCGGCCTTGGCGCGGGCGTTCGAGACGCGCTTGTTCTCGGCGTAGAAGCGG
>JAYRLX010000044.1:0-5728 GCA_041905125.1 Caulobacter sp.
TCGCCGCCGAGTTGGCCGCGACCGACGCCCTGCAGTTGGCAGGGCTCTGCGTCCGCGACGGCGCGGTGGTTTCGATCCCCGAGCCCGCTCGCCGCCTGATGCGGGTGGTCGCCGCCGCCTTCGACGCGCGCCTGCCGGCCGCCGCCACGCGCCACGCCAAGGCGGTCTGATCGGTCGGAGGTTGCTCCCGAGCAACGTCCGCGGACCTGGCCGCCGTCATCCTGATCCCCGAACGCCGAATGGGACGGTCCCGACCGGCGAGGGGAAGCGAGATGAACACCCGAAGACTATGGTTCGTCCTCGCCCTGGTCATGGCGGTGTCCTTCACCGTCCTGGGGCTGATGGGACGCGAAATCCACCGGCAGGCGCCGCCGATCCCGACCCGCGTGGTCGATGCATCGAGGCAGGTCCTGCTCACCAAGAGCGATATCGAAACGGGCCAGCTGGCCTGGCAGTCGATGGGCGGCCAGCAGGTCGGCTCCATCTGGGGCCACGGCGGCTATGTCGCCCCGGACTGGTCGGCCGACCAGGTCCACCGCGAGGCCACGGCCCTGCTCGACATCTGGGCCCAGCGCGACTTCAAGGCGCCTTACGACGCCGTGTCGCCCGAGCGCCAGGCGGCCCTGCGCGAGCGCCTGAAGCGCGAAATGCGGACCAACACCTATGACGCCAAGACCGGCGTCGTCACGGTCAGCGACGATCGCGCCCAGGCCATGCGCCAGGTGCGCGGCCACTACGAGACGCTGCTGGGATCGGATCCGGCTCTGGAAAAGCTGCGCGAGCAGTACGCCATCGCCAATGGCGCGGTGAAGGATCCGGCCCGCCGGACCGCCATCGCCGCCTTCTATTGGTGGACCGGTTGGGCGGCCAGCACGAACCGCCCCGGGGACGTGATCACCTACACCGCCAACTGGCCGCATGAGGCCCTGATCGGCAACACGCCCACCGCCCCAACCATCGTCTGGTCGGTGGCCAGCGTCATCCTGCTGATCTTCGCCGTCGGCGCCCTGGCTTTCTGGCACGCCCGCACCAAGACCGAGGACCATCTGGTCGCGCCGGACAAGGACCCGCTGGCGGCGATGAAGCCGACGCCCTCGATGAAGGCGACCGGCAAGTACTTCCTGACCGTGATCGGCCTCTTCCTGCTGCAGGTGGGCCTGGGCGCGGTCACCGCCCACTATTCGGTGGAAGGTCACGCCTTCTTCGGCGTGCCGATCTCCGACATCATCCCCTATGCGGTCACCCGCACCTGGCACACCCAGCTGGCCGTCTTCTGGATCGCCACCGCGTGGCTCGCCACCGGCCTCTATGTCGCGCCGATGATCTCGGGCCACGAGCCCAAGGGTCAGAAGCTGGGCGTCGACCTGCTGTGGGTCGCCCTGGTCGTCGTTGTCCTCGGTTCGATGGCCGGCGAGTGGCTGGGCGTGCAGCAGGTCTTTGACCTGAACGCCAACTGGTGGTTCGGCCACCAGGGCTGGGAATATGTCGACCTGGGCCGCTTCTGGCAGATCCTGCTGTTCGTGGGCCTGATGAAGTGGCTGGTGCTCGTGGGTCGCGCCCTGTGGCCGGCCCTCAAGGCGCCGTCGGAAAGCAAGCCCGTCCTCTGGATCCTGTTCCTGTCGACGGTCGCCATCGGCCTGTTCTACGGCGCGGGCTTCATGTGGGGTAAGCACAGCCACATCAGCATGGTCGAGTACTGGCGCTGGTGGGTGGTCCACCTGTGGGTGGAAGGCTTCTTCGAGGTGTTCGCCACCGCCGTCATCAGCCTGCTGATGGTCAAGCTGGGCCTGGTTCGCGCCAAGTCGGCCAACGGCGCGGTGCTGTTCGGGACCATCGTGTTCCTGTTCGGCGGCGTGCTGGGCACCGCCCACCACTGGTACTTCGCCGGCACGCCGGTCTCGGTGATCGCCATCGGCTCGGTGTTCTCGGCCCTGGAGGTCGTGCCTCTGGCTCTGATCGGCGCCGAGGCCTTCGAGACCTTCAGCCACACCAAGGCCGCGCCCTGGGTCGCGACCTATCGCTGGCCGATCTTCTTCTTCGTGGCGGTGTCGTTCTGGAACTTGCTGGGCGCGGGGGTCTTCGGCTTCATGATCAACCCGCCGATCAGCCTGTATTTCATCCAGGGCCTGAACACGACGGCCACCCACGGCCACGCGGCGCTGTTCGGCGTCTATGGGATGCTGGGCATCGGCCTTCTGCTGTTCTGCTTCCGCGGCCTGGCCCGACGCGAAGCCTGGGACGACCGGCTGCTGGCCGCGACCTTCTGGATGCTGAACGGCGGCCTTGCGATGATGCTGTTCCTGTCGCTGCTGCCGGTGGGCGTGATCCAGGCGATCGCCAGCATCGAGCACGGCCTGTGGTTCGCCCGCTCTCCGGCGGTGATCCACTCGCCGCTGGTCCAGACCCTGGTCTGGATGCGGGTGCCCGGCGACATCGTCTTCGCCGGCGGCGCCTTCACCCTGGCGATCTTCGCCGCCAAGCTGCTGCTGGGCGCCCGGCGCCCGGCCATCGGCAAGGCGACGAGCCCGATCGCCGCGGAGTAATCCGCCAGACCCGAAGCCGGCGCGTGGCGACACGCGCCGGCTTTTGCTTTCAAGACACCCTTTCGCCGCCGCGGTGGCTTGCGTCGTCCGGCGCTCTAGCCGGCGCGCGACCTCACCGCCTTGGCGACAACAGGCGCGAGGGCGTCGGCGATGCGCCTGGCGCCGCCCGCGTTGGGGTGGATGCCGTCCCTCTGCAGGAGGGACGCGTCGCCGCTGACGCCTAACAGGATGTTGGCGTAGAGCGGCACGCCGAATTCACGCGCCAGGCTCGGATAGATAGCGTTGAACTCGCGAGCATAGGTCGCGCCGATCGCGGGGGGAGCGGCCACGCCCACCAGCACCACGCCAATGCCTCGCGCCTTCAGCTTCTGAAGGATGCCGCGCAGATTGGCCTTGGTCTGGGCCGGATCGACCCCTTGCAGAAGATCATTGCCGCCGAGCGCCACCACGCAGACCTGGGTGTCGCCCGCGACGCTGAAGCCCACGCGCGCCAGACCGCCGCCACTGGTGTCGCCGGAGACGCCCGCCGCTCGAACGACGGCCGGCACGCCCCGCTTCGTAAGCGCCGCCTGGAGCTGCGCCGGCAAGGCGTCCTTCGCTGAAAGGCCAAGACCCGCCGTGATGGAGTCGCCCAGGACCGTGACGATCGGCGCCTTGGGCGCCGCGGCGACCTGGGTCAGGAGGCCAAGGCCCAGCAAAAACCGGCGGCGACTGGGAAAACGCTGTGCGATCGGGCTCATGCCTTCCTATGTAGTTCGCTTGCCGGCCGCACAAGGACCGGCCTCGCAGGAAACCCATGACCGACGCCACGCCCGCCGCGCCCCTGGTCCTCGACGCCGTCGCCCTGACCTTGCCGTCCACCGCCGGACCGGTCGACATCCTTCGCGGCGTGAGCCTGACCGTCAGCTCCGGCGAACGCGTGGCGATCGTGGGCCCCTCCGGCTCGGGAAAGTCGTCGTTGATCGCCGTCGGCGCCGGCCTTGAAGAGCCTACCGGAGGAACGGTGCGCCTGTTCGGCGAGGATCTCGCCAAGCTGGACGAGGATGGTCGCGCTCGCCTGAGGCGCGGACGGGCGGCGCTGGTCTTCCAGGCCTTCCATCTGCTGCCCAACATGACCGCTGAGGAGAATGTCGCCACGCCGTTGGAGATCGCCGGCGCGCGCGACGCCATCGCCACCGCCCGGGACTGGCTAGGCCGCGTGGGCCTGTCGGGCCGCCTCACCCACTATCCGCATCAGCTGTCGGGGGGCGAGCAGCAGCGCGTCGCCCTGGCGCGCGCCCTGGCGGCGCGTCCGGCCCTGCTGTTCGCCGACGAGCCGACCGGCAACCTCGACGGGGCGACCGCCGCGTCGGTGGCCGACCTGATGTTCAACCTCGTCGCCGAGGTCGGCGCCGCGCTGGTGATGGTCACCCACGATCCCAGCCTGGCCACCCGCGCCGACCGGATCGTGCGCATGGCCGACGGCAAGATCCAGGCCTGAGCGTGGCGACCTTCCCTCTCCCGCTCGCCGTCCGCCTGGCCGCGCGCGAACTGCGCTCGGGCGTGCGCGGCTTTCGCATCTTCCTGGCCTGCCTGGCGCTGGGCGTCGCGGCGATCGCGGCCGCCGGCTCGACCGCCGAGGCTTTCCGGCAGGGGCTGGCCAGCCAGGCCCGCGAGATCCTGGGCGGCGACCTGTCCTTCTCGATCGAGAACCGCGACTTCACGCGCGAGGAGCGGGCCGCGATCGACAGCCTGGGCCGAACCACCTATGCCGCCGGCGCGCGCGCCATGGCGCAGGCGCCCAACGGCGAGCGGCGCCTGGTCAGCCTGCGTGGCGTGGACGAACGCTTTCCGCTCGCCGGCGCGGTCAAGCTCGAAGGCGCACCCAGCCTCGCCGCGGCCCTCGCCGATAAGGACGGCCTGCCCGGCGCGGCGGTCGAGCCGGCGCTCATGGATCGCCTGAACCTGAAGATCGGCGATCGGTTCGAGGCCGGGACCCTGACCCTGGTCGTGCGCGCCCGCCTGATCAGCGAACCGGACGGCCTGTCGCGCGGCTTCGCCCTGGCCCCGCGCGTGCTGATCCAGTCCGACGTGCTGGACCGCTCAGGCCTGCTGGCGCCCGGCGGCCTTTCGAGCCGCACCGTCCGGATCGCCTTGCCGCCCGGCCAGGACCCGCGCGCGGCCGGACAAGCGATCCAAAAAGCGTTCCCAGACGCCTACTTCAGGGTTCGCGACCGCCTGGACGCCGCGCCGGGCGCGCGCCGCCTGATCGATCAGCTGGAGTATTTCCTCGGCTTCATCGGCTTGGCCTCGCTGGTCGCCGGAGGGCTCGGCGTCGCCGGCGCGGTCTCGGCCTATCTGTCCACGCGCGAGCCGGCGATCGCCGTCCTCAAGGCGCTGGGGGCGCGAAGCGGCCTGATCCGCGACCTGCATCTGATCCAGATCGGCGTCCTCGCGCTGCTCGGGGTGGCTATCGGCCTGGCGATCGGCGCCGCCGCGCCTCTGCTCCTGGGTCAGATGGCCGGCTCCAGCCTGCCCATTCCGGCGCTGTTCAAGGTCTATCCTTGGCCGCTGGCCAAGGCCGGGCTGTTCGGACTGCTGGCGGCCGCCGCCTTCTCCCTGGTTCCGCTGGCGAGGGCGCGAGCGACGCCGCCGTCGGCCCTGTTCCGCCGCGCGCCCAAGGCTCGGTTGCCCCTGGGGCTGGATACGGCCGGCGCGGTCGTCGCGGGTCTCGGCCTCGCCGCGCTGGCCGTGGCCACCGCGCCCACCCCGATGGCCGCGGCGATCATGATCGCGGGCGTGGCCATCGCCTTCGGCCTGCTGGCGGCGTTGGGGCGCGGCGCGGCGTTTCTCGCTGGGCGCGTTAGGATTCTAGCGCGTGGCCCCGTCAAGCTGGGGCTCGCCAATCTGGCCGGACCGGGCTCGGCCGCCCATACAGCTAGCCCCGCCATCGGCCTTGGCGTCGCCCTGCTGTCCTGCGTGGTGCTGATCCAGTCGGCGCTGCTGGCCCAGGTCAGCGATGTCGCCCCGCGCACCGCGCCGGCCATGGTGTTCACCGAGATCCCCGCCGACCGCGCCGAAGCCTTCGACGCCGTCGTCGCCGGCGTGATGGGACCATCCAGCCCTGAGACCTATCTGCGCATGCCGTTCGCCACGGGGCGGATCGTCGCCGTGAAGGGCAAGCCGGTGGACCCTCAGGCCGTGAA
>JAYRLX010000044.1:5738-15390 GCA_041905125.1 Caulobacter sp.
GACAACGACATCACCCTGTCGCTGCTCGCCAAGGAGCCGCAGAACGCCGGCGTGGTGGCCGGCCGGTGGTGGCGCGCGGACTATGCCGGCCCGCCGCAGGTCGCGATGAATGTCGAGGTCGCGCAAGCCGCCGGCCTGAAGGTCGGCGACACGATCACGGTCCTGATCCTGGGCCGCGAGATCGAGGCCCGCATCGCCGTGCTGCGCAAGGTCGATTTCGGCGGCTTTGGACCGAACTTCTCGCTGATCTTCGACCCCGCGACGCTGGACGGCGCCGACCTGCGCAGCGTCGCGATCGCGCGCCTCGGCCGGGAGCAGGAAGCCGTCCTGACCCGCCGCCTGGGCGAGCAGTTCCCGGGCGTCAATGTGATCAGCGTCCGCGAGCAGCTCGACGCCGCCGCCTCCCTGTTCGACCGGCTGGCGTTGGCGGTGCGCGGCGCGGCGGCCGTGGCCGGCCTGGCGGGCCTGCTGGTGCTCGCAGGGGCCATCGCCGCCGGCGCGCGGGCGCGAGCGCGAGAGGCCGCCACGCTCAAGGTTCTCGGCGCGACCCGGCCGCAGATCCTGATCGCCTATGTGGTCGAATACGGCGCGGTCGGCCTGATCGCCGGATCGGCGGGCGTGCTGCTCGGCTTCGCCGCCGCCTGGCCCGTGGTGGTCAAGGTGTTCGAGGCCCGCTGGAGCGTCGATTGGAGCGGCGTCCTGCTGCTGCTCGCCGGGGCCACCTCGCTGACCACCGTGGGCGGGCTGATCGCCGCGAGCTTGGCGCTCTCGCAGCGACCCGCGCCGGTCCTGCGCGGCGACTAGGACAGAGCGCCTACACCCACAGGCTCGAGGTTGGCGTGAAGCCGCAGGCGCCGTCGCAGCACGAGGCGCGCGCCTGAGACAAGAAGTCCGGCTCGTGCCACCAGTACTCGGACGCGGCCTCGCAGACGAACCGACGTCCGCCCACCAGACTGGCCTGCTGGCTCACGCCGGCGAACGGCCCGATCAGGTCGCTGATCGTGTAGACGGTCCCGTGCTTGATCACCTTGGACACCTTGGCGGCGTCCTCGATGCGCGCCAGCGGATCGCCGTCGACCAACGCCAGATCGGCATAGGCCCCGGGCGCGATCACGCCGAGCGGCTCATCCAGATACTCGCCCGAAGCGCTGGTCGCGGTGACCAGGGCCTCGAACGGAGTCATGCCATACCGCACCATGGCCCGCAGGTTCATGTGCAGGCTGACGGCGTTGAAGTCGATCGGCGAGTCCGTGCCGGTCGTGATCCGCCCGCCCGCCCGGACCGTGCGGGCCACCTCGGCGACATTGCGCGACAGCGAGGCCAGGATCACCGTGCGGTCCATGCCCGCCATCTGCTTGGCCCGCTCCAGCAGGCGCGCATATTCCCAGGGCGGATAGAGCGCCTTCACGCGCGGGTCGTCGACCAGGGACCGGTCGTCGCCGAACAAGGCGGTCGAGGTGAACAGGGTCGGCGTGCGCGCGGCCTTGCTGGTCACGAAGGCGGCGTTGACGTCCTGATAGATGTTCCCCAGCGCGCTGACGGTGCGGGAATAGCCGGTGCGGCTGGTCGCCCCCAGGTGCTCCATGCCGTCCATCCCGAGCCCCAGGGCCGGATAGTGGTAGTGCGAGGTCAGGGGCAGGCCCTTGGCGTGGGCCCAGGCGATGACCTCGTTCTGCCGCTCGCCGGAGAGGCGGACGTAGGTCTTGATCAGGTCGTAGGACAGCGCCTCGGCGCGCTGCATCTCCAGCGCCATCTGGCCGGGTTCGGTGACCGGGCGCATGAAGTTGTAGAAGATGCGCGAGCCGTCGATCGCCTCGCCGGTGGCGTAGTAACGGGGACCGATCCGCTTTCCGGACTCGATCGCCTCCTGGTCCTCGACCGTGTGGTAGGCGGGACCGCCGGGCGAGCGCGTGGTGGTGACGCCCAGCGACAGCCACAGCCGCCCCTCCCGATCGCCGTAGCCATAGCCCTGCATCTGGCGATGGGTGTGCATGTCGATCAGGCCCGGCATCACCGTCCCGGTCGGAGCCTCGACCACTTGCACATCGCTGGCCACCGCGCCGCGCGGCGCGACACCGGCGATGCGACCGCCCGAGATCAGCACATCGACATCCTTGCGCACCTCCGGCGACTTGCCGTCCCAGAGCCGAGCGGCCCGAACGACCATCCGCTCTTTCGGGCGCACGCCGGCCCAGGTCAGGCCGTGCGGGATCGTCCGGGGCGCGCCGCCCGCAGCGGAGATCAGCTTCAGCTGGCCGGCCGAGATGTAGATCAGGCTCTTACCGTCGCCGCTCCAGCTGACGGCGTCTGTGACCTCGTCGTTCAGGGCCTGGGGCGGCCCCAGCAGCTTGCCGGCCTCGTCCACGGGTGAGACATGCAGGCGGCTGGCGAAGACATAGGCCAGGCGCTTGCCGTCCGGCGACCAGACGGGGCCGTCGTCTCCACGCGTGCCCAGCGAGCGATCGGGCAGGATCGGCGCATAGGCCCCCTTCCCCGTCGCGACATCGACGGTGAGGATCTCGCTGAGGCCTTCGCGGAAGCGCGCCGAATAGGGCTTGAAGGCGGCGTAGGCGATCGTCTTGTCGCCCGGTCCCCAGGTCGGCTTGCCCGGCTCCCACAGGTCGCCATAGAGCCGACGGGTCTGGCCCGTCGCGACGTCGGCGACGAAGAGGCCGCCGTTCTGGCTCAGGAAAGCGATCGACTTGCCGTCGCGCGACCAGGCGCCGGACACCGCCGCGCCGTCGAAATGGGTCAGCTGGCGGCTCGCGCCGGTGGCCATATCGCGCAGCCAGATGTCGAGCGTACCGCCCTTGTCAGTAGAGTAGGCCAGGGTCTTGCCGTCGGGCGACCAGGCCGGATCGACCTTGTAGAACGTGTCCTTGATCAGCGGCTTGGCGGGCCCGCCGCCGATATCGAGCAGGTAGAGGTCGTTGAGCGCGCGGAACACCACCTGGCGGCCTTCCGGCGACAGGGCCGGGCTGCCGATCCCGATCACGGGCCGGGTCTTGGCCGACAGGAAGTCGCGGCTCTTCTTCACGTAGCGCGGTGTCAGCACGGGGACGGTCGCGGCGAAGGCCACCGTGCTCGCGCCGCCGCCCGGCTTGCGCAGCTTGATCTTGCCGTCCGCCGTGTAGAGCACCGCCCCATCCGCCAGCCAGGAGGGCCGGAACGGAAAGACGTCCTCGCCCGCGACCACGACGCCGGACGCGGTGCGCAGCTCGGCCTTGCCGTTCTCGATCGCGGTGAAGACCACGTCCTGGCCGTCGGGCGTAAAGGCGGGGCTAGCCAGGGAGGCGGCGTTGAAGCGGTCGGCGGTGGCCTTCACCTTGGCGACGGTCCGCCGGGCGCCGTCCAGGCCCTGGATGTCGATGCGGACCTTGTCGACAGTGAAGGCGATGCTCTTGCCGTCCGGCGACCAGGAGGGCTCGAACTCGTCGCCGGGGCCGGTGCTGAACGGGGTGATCGCGCCACTGGCGACATCCAGCAGATGCACGCCATAGCGTCCGCCGCGATCGCTGGAGAAGGCGATGGTCTTGCCGTCCGGCGACCAGCGCGGCTCGCGGCAGTCGAAAGCGCCCTTCGTCAGCTGCTTGAGACCTCGCCCATCGGCGCCGATGGTCCAAACGTGGAAATTGCCGTCGCGATAGGACTGGAAGGCGATGGTCTCGCCGTTCGGCGACCAGTCCGGCTGGGCGATCTCGTAGAGTTCCTCGGTGAGCCGCCGGGCGGTTCCGCCCTCGATCGGGACCAGCCACAGCATGGCGTAGACGTCGAACGCCACGGTCTTGCCGTCCGGCGAGACCGTGGCGCAGATGTTGGTGCCTTCGGTCGCGGTGACCTGGCGGGTGTCGGCGGCGAGAGGCTGATCGGCCGCCTGCGCCCCGGGCGGCGCCAGCGCCGCGGCGCTCGAGACGGCGATCGCGCCGCCGCCGAGCGAAAACAGACGACGTCGGCTGACGCCGCGCTTGGAGCTCTTGGTCATCGACAACTCGCGAAAAAGAGGCCGGTCCGGGGGCTGCCGGACCGGCCAGAGGCAATCCTAGAACCGCGCGGCGATACGGGCGTAGTAGAAGCCGCCGCTGATCCCGTACGGGGCGTACTGGTTGTAGTAGGCGAAGGCGGGCGTGCCGCGATTGGCGGCTCGAACGCTGTCGGGATAGGCGTCCAGCAGGTTGTTGGCCCCGACGCTAACCGTGACGGCCTTGCTGGCCGCGTAGCTGAGATCCAAATCCACGATCAGTTTCGGCGAAACCGTCTCGTCATTGGCGGCTAGAGAGGTGCGCTGGATGACCTCGCCATACCGCGTCAGGCGAAGGTTGGTGTCGAACTTCCCGAGGGTCCAGTCCGCGCCCAGGATGTACTTATCCTTGGGCGTGCCGACCGTCAGGTCGCCGATCTTGACGCGATCGATATAGACGATCCCCGCCGCCGCCAGGGCCGCCGGCGGCTGCACCACGCGGGTGAACTTGTTCTTGGTGTGATTGGCCGAGAAGGTCCAACGCACCGCGCCAAAGTCGCCGAGGTCGGTCTTGTAGTCGACCACCAGATCCACGCCGCGCGTCTTGGTGTCGGCGAAGTTGCCATAATAGAACGCCGCCTGCTGCGGGTTCAGGTTCTGACTGGCCAGGGCGTTGCTGACGGCCGTGTTAGGGCCCAGCGTGCCGCTCTGCAGGATCCGGTTGTCGATCTTGATCTGGTAGACGTCGAGCGTGACGTTCATCCGCGGGAGCGGCTGGGCCACGATGCCGACCGAATAGTTGACCGACTTCTCGGGACGCAGCGGCTTGGCGCCTAGGGCGATGGCGGCGGGGTTGTCCGGCGGCAGCAGTTGCACTGGATAGAGCTGCGTCGTCGTCGCCGGCGGCACGATCACGCCGATGGTGCTCGACGACGCGTAGTGCTGCTGCTGCAGGGACGGCGCGCGGAAGCCGGTGCTGGCGGTTCCCCGGATCGCCAGGTGCGGCAGGATCGCGTAACGGCTGGAAAGCTTGAAGGTCTTGGCGTCGCCGAAGTCCGAATAGTGCTCGAAGCGTCCGGCCAGGGCGAATTCGAGCTGGTCGGTGACCTTCTGCTCGACGTTGGCGTAGACCGAGATGTTGTCGCGCGAGAACGCCCCGGCCGAGAAGGGCGGGAAGCCCGTCACACCCTGCGAGCCGCCGGCGAAGACGACGCCCGCCTGCGGGCTTCCGGCCGGGGCGACATAGCCGCCATTGACGTAGGACGCCGGCTCGCCGGCGACGATCTGGAACTTGTCATCCCGGTACTCGGCCCCCAGGGCCAGGAACAGCGGTTGCGAGAACACCGGGGTGTCGATCTCGCGCGTCAGGTCGAGGTTGGAGGTCCACTCCTGGAACTTCAGCGTGCCGAGATAGAAATAGCTGGGGCTGGACGGCCCCAGCGACGCGTTCAGCGAGTTCTCGTAGTAGTCCACGTCGTCGCGGCTGAAGGTCGTGGACAGGTCCCAGTCGAAGCCCAGGAGGTCCAGCCCCTTGGCGCCGGCGGCGACCTGGAAGTCGCGGTCCTTCAAGAATAGGCGCGGCGTGTAGCCGTTCGGATAGACGGCGACATTGTTGTTGCTGGCGTTCGGATTGCGGAAGGTCAGCCACGCGGCGGTGTTGCGGCTTGAGAAGGTGCCGAACGAATAGAGGTCGATCTTGTCGTTCAGGGGCGAGCCGGCGCTGTAGCCCAGCGAGAACAGCTGCACCTGCGGCGAGCCTGGGTGGCTGGTGTGGCGGTTGGCGGTGGCCTCGCGCGGATCCGGCGTCGACCCGGCCGTCCCGACCTTGACCGGCTGGCCCGCGGCGTTGAGCGGGAAGTACATGACCGTCGTGTTCAGCGTCTTGTCGCCCCGATCGGTCGGGTCGGTGAGGCGGACGTCGGCTGTCAGGTTCAGATAGCCGCTTTCGCCGAGCTTCATGCCGATATTGCCGGAGAACTGCCCCGTCTCCCCGTCGCCTTCGGCGGTCTTGCCGTAGAGCGCCGTCATCGACCCGCCTTCGGGGCTCTTCTTGAGAATGACGTTGATCACGCCGGCCAAGGCGTCGGAGCCGTACTGGGCCGAGGCCCCGTCGCGCAGCACCTCGATCCGCTCGATGGAGCTGGATGGGATCAGGTCGAGGTCGGGCGGCGACTGGCCGTTCTGGGTGGTGCCATTGACGAACAGGATGGCGGTGTTGTGCCGGCGCTTGCCATTGACCAGCACCAGGGTCTGGTCGGCGGAAAGGCCCCGCAAGGACACCGTCTTGACCGCGAAGCTCGCGCCAGCGCCGCTGTTGGAGGTGTTGGCGGACGGCACCAGGGTCGAGATCAGGTCCCGCGTCGACTGCTTGCCGCTCTTGGTCAGCTCGGCGGCCGAGATGACGTCGATCGGCGCCATGCTTTCCGTCACGGTCCGCGACGTCGAGCGGGTGCCGGTGACGATGACCTCCTCGATGAGGCTCGGCGCTTCCGGCTTGGGCGGCGCGGGATCGGCGGCGGCGGCGAGGGGCGCTGCGGCGGTCGCCCAACCCGTACGGATCAGCCCTTCGCGGGGCGGCGCCAGGATGATGGTCTTGCCGTCGTTGGAGATCACGGTCAGGTCCGAGCCGGCCAGCAGCCGATCGAGCGCCTGGTCCAGCGACAACACGCCGCGAACCGTCGCCGTGCGCTTGCCCTGGGCCGCATTGGACTGCACCAGGATCTGAACGCCGGCCTGGCGGGCGAACTGCCGGATCCCCTCGGCGGCCGGCTGGGCCTCGATCTTGAAAGGCACGGCTTGAGCCAGGGCGGCCCCGCCGGTCAACGCCCACAGCGCCGACGCGGCGCAAAGCAGCCTTCGCCGGCTGGACCGGCTCGTCCAGTTACGCATCGATTATCCCCCATCGTTGCGAAGCCCGCCAAACGCGGCCTCCCGACATGACGAGGAATGCGGGTCCGTTTTCCGGCGCGATCCGGCGCGATTACTCCGAACACCGCGCAACACGCCCGCTTTTTACGCGGCCTTGTCCTGAGGCGCCCGTTTCGGATGCTTGGCTAGGCGGTGCTTACGAGGTTTTGGACCGGCCGATGCGGATCGCCTGCTCGTCGACCCTGACCTTGGCCCCCAAGGTCGCCGCGACGGCCGAGGCGAAGCTTTCCGGAGCGTTGGTCTGGAACAGCCCCACGAACCGCTCCTTGGCCAGGTCGGGATCCTCGATGACGATCTGGCGACTATTGTAGCGATTGAAGAGCTTGGCGGCCTCGTCGAGGCTCTCGCCATCGAGGGCTATCTCACCATTGCGCCAAGCCAGGCTGCGCTCGATGTCCGAGGCGGACTCGGCGACGGGAGTCGCGGCCGCGCCGCCCAGCACAAGTCTGTCGCCGGCCGCCAGACGATGGCGCGGTGCGTCGACGCCTTCCACCCACGCCTCGACAACACCCTCGGTGACCATGATGTCGACGCCCGACGCCTCCTGCTCGCGGCGATGGACGGAGAACGCGGTGCCCACCGCGCGGACCCGGACAGGCCCCGCGGCGACCACGAAGGGCCGCTCAGGATCCTTGGCGACCTGGAACCAGGCCTCTCCCTGCTTCAACGAGATTTCGCGGGCCTTGGGCTTGAGATCGACTTCCAGCGCCGAGCTGGTGTTGATGGCCACCATCGATCCGTCGGCCAGCGGAACGCGACGGATTTCACCCAGGCCGGTATTCAGCCTTTGCGGGCGGAGGCGCCAAAGACCGCCGCCGGCCAGGGCGGCCAGGACCGCGCCCGCCATGATCAGCGCCCGCCTGTTTGAACTGGGGCTCTGGAGCGGCGTTGATCCCGCCAAGGCGCGGCCCCGATCCAGGAAGCTGATGGCGGCCTGGGCCCGCAACAGGGCGCCGGCGCGACGAGGGTCTCCCGCGAGCCAGGCCTCGAGCTCCGGATCCTGCTCGGCGTCCGCGCCACGAGCGTCGATGCGCACGGCCCAAAGGGCCGCCTCTTCATCGATCTCGCTTGCGGACGGGCTCATGAATGTTGTGGCTCACCGGATGATCTTGCCCCGGCGCCTCCGATAAGGCGCGCAGGATTAAACGCAACCCCCTGGCCGCCTGAGTCTCGACCACGTTCTCCGTGATCCCCAGTCGCGCCGCGATCTCCTTCTGCGAAAGACCGTGTATGCGGCGCAGGGTGAAGATCTGTCGACATCGCTCGGGCAGGTTCTCGATCAGTCGCCGGACTCGGCCCAACTCGCGACGGCTGGCGACGACGCGTTCGGGAGACGGCTCATCATCTACGACGTTCAGCGCGTCGATTTCCGTTATGCGATCGATACGAACGATGCGCGCCCGGCGGATTTTCTCGATCGAGATGTTGCGCGCCATCCGAAAGAAGTAGGCGCGCCCGCTGACGATGTGCGCCGTGCTGTCCAGCGCCGCCAGACGGCAATAGGTTTCCTGGACGATGTCGTCGATATCGGCGGGCGCGCCGCCGGACCGACGAAGCCACGCGCGCACGTCGGCCTCATGCGGCAGGATCTGAGCCCCCACGAAGGCGATGATTTCTGCGCGGCTCTGCGTCAATGACCCCTCGCGCTCGAAAAGCTCGATCGCCGGAGGGTCGGGCGCGCCTGTCAGGGGAGCAACCCTGGCGTCGGCGCTTGGCGCTTCCAGGCCCTGGGTTGCCGCGCCAAATGGCAAACGCGCGCTACGGCGCCTCAACAGCGCGCCCGGCTAGGTCCTGCAGGCCTGCAAGTCATCCGCGAATTTATCAAAGGACATCGCCAGCGGTCGCTCGCCAACGCCACGGGTTGACTGAAGGACGACGACGAGGCGGAGGCTTGACTATGTCCCTTATCGACAAGGTTATCGGAGCCATCACGCCGCCCGAGACCGACGAGGTGCGGGCCGAGGCGACCGAGAAGGCTCGGGCCGCCTCCAGTTCGGGCGACTGGCTGGACTTGGCGCTGGATCACCACGGACAGATCCGCGCGGCGTTCGAAAGGGCCCGCGCCGCGAGCACGCCGGAAGACCGCGTGGCCGCCCTGCGCGCGCTCGCCACCGTGCTGAACGGCCACGCCCAAGCCGAAGAGGTCGTCCTCTATCCGGCGCTCGCCAAGGCTGGTGAAAAGGTCCACGCCGGCCTTGCCTATACCGAGCAGAGCACCGCCAATATGCAGATGGCCGAACTGGAGCGGATAGATCCCGCCGACGAAGCCTGGCTCGACAAGCTGGAGCATATTCGCGGCGCCGTGCTGCACCACATGTTCGAGGAGGAAGGAACGTGGTTCCTGGAGCTTAAGGCCAAGGCCCCGGAACAGGATTTCCTCACCCGCCGCTTCTCCGAGGAGTACGACCGCTATGTCCTGGGGGTTGCGACGCCCGCGACCGAAACCCGGTCATTCGCCTCGCCGGCCGATGATGACCTCGAGGTGGTCGGCCGGAACGATGCTGGCCCTCTTCAGACCGGCGGCGGCGAAACGGAAGAACAGACCGGGCTGGCCCCGAAACCGTGATAGGCCGATAGCCGCGGCATTACCCCATTTTCCTACAGAGGATTTCCGCCACCGCCTCGGCGTTTGATCCGACGACGACGTGTAGGACGTTGTTGCTGAGCTGGACGGATCCGCGCGCTCCGGCGTTGGCGAGGGCGGGCTGGTTGAGCTTGTCGGGGTTGTCGAGGACCAAGCGCAGGCGGCTGGCGTTGGCGGTGACC
>JAYRLX010000045.1:0-15310 GCA_041905125.1 Caulobacter sp.
TAGCTGATCCGCAGGGTCAGCTGGTCGTCGGCGTGCAGCTTCTCGATGATCTCGTAGTCGTCGGGATAGTTCTGGAAGCCGCCGCCGGCGTCGATCACACCGGTCACGCCCAGGCGGTTCATCTCGCGCATGAAGTGGCGGGTCCAGTTCAGCTGATACTCGGGCGGCAGCTTGGGGCCCTTGGCCAGGGTGGCGTAGAGGATCGTCGCGTTCGGCTGGGCCAGCAGCAGGCCGGTCGGCTCGCCCGAGGCGTCGCGCTGGATCTCGCCGCCCGGCGGGTTGGGCGTGTCCTTGGTGTAGCCGACGGCGCGCAAGGCGGCGCGGTTGAGCAGGGCCCGGTCGTAGAGGTGAAGGATGAACACCGGCGTCTCGGGCGCGGCGGCGTTGATCTCGTCCAGGGTGGGCAGGCGCTTCTCGACGAACTGGTGCTCGGTGAAGCCGCCGACCACGCGCACCCATTGCGGCGGCGGGGTGTTGGCGGCCTGCTTCTTCAGCATGGCCATGGCGTCGGCCAGGGTCGGCACGCCGTCCCAGCGCAGCTCCATGTTGTAGTTCAGCCCGCCGCGGATGATGTGCATGTGGCTGTCGATCAGTCCCGGGATCACCCGGCGGCCCTTCAGGTCGATGATCGTCGGGTTCTGGCCGGCCGCGGCGCGGACCTCGCGCTCCTCGCCGACGGCGGCGAACTTGCCGTCGCGGATCAACGCGGAATCGGCGCGCGGATTCGAGCGATCGAGGGTGGTGAACTTGCCATTGACGAGCAGCAGATCGGCTTGGGCGGACATGGGACCGGACCTCCGAGGATCGGCGAGAAGGGGATTAGGAAGCAGCGCCGCGCCCAAGGCCAGCGCTCGGCGGCGATTGAGCGGTGTCATGCCTGGTCCTCGGGCGTCTTGGCGCCGGCGTGGGGACCGAGCACGCGGCCGGCGCAGTCGGGTGTCTTCAGATAGGCCGTGACCGGCGCCTTGGTCAGCAGGCGTTTGGCGATCGGAACGGCCTGCTCGCCCAGCAGCATGCCCAGCAGACCCAGCAGGGCGATGGCGGGCGGAGCGGGGGAGCGCACGCCCATCAGCGAATAGAGGACGCCCACCAAAAGGCCGGCGCCGATGGACAGGAGATAGGGCTTCATCGCGGCGCTCCGAAAAGGGCGGGCGAGGCGCTTAGGCCTCGCCCAGAAGCGGTCAGTGGCCTTCCGACGCGCCGAACATGGTCTTGGCGTAGGTGACGCCCAGGCCGTAGGCGCCGCCGAACTTCTTGGCGACGCCGGTCGTCAGCTCGTAGGTCTCGGCGCGAGCCCAATCGCGTTGCAGTTCGAGCAGGTATTGCAGCGAGGTCATCGGCTGGGCCCCGGCTTGCACCATGCGGGTGACAGCGCGCTCGTGGGCTTCGTTCGAGACGTCGCCGCAGGCGTCGGTGATCACGAACACCTCATAGCCTTGCTCCAAGGCCGACAGCGCCGGGCCGACGATGCAGACCGAGGTCCAGAGACCCGCCAGGACGATCCGCGATTTGCCGATGGCGTTGACCTCGGCGATGACCGGGGCGTCCTCCCAGGTGTTCATCGAGGTGCGGTCCAGCAGGCGCTTGCCCGGGAACGGGTCGGTGACTTCCGTGAACATCGGTCCCGAGAAGCTCTTCTCGGCGACCGTCGTCAGGATCGTGGAGACGCCGAAGCCGGAGGCCGCGCTGGCGACCAGGGCGGCGTTGGTGCGCAGCAGGCTGGCGTCGATCGACTTGGTGGCGAAGGCCATCTGCGACTGGAAGTCGATCATGATCAGGGTGTGATCGGTCGGGTTCAGGAGGCGCGCGCCCGGAGCGGCCTTGGCTTGCAGGGTCATGATTTCGGTCCTTTTGAAGATCGGCGGACCGTGCCCCGGGCCGCCTTGTTCGTGTCTGATGAGGAGACTGTGCCGGCGCCCGCGTGGCTCATAAATGGAAATGAATGAAACTCATCATTTCCGATTTTTGCACTTATCGGGTCGAAGACCCGCATCCGAGACGCGGGTCTCCAGTCGTCCAAAAAGAACGCCCTCGGGCGTGCGTACGGTGACGAGCCCCAGCGTGAGCCAAGGACCGCCGTCACGTGCGAGCTCGTGCTCTATCGGCCGAGTTGGGCCTAGCTGGCACATGACGGCGGTCTCAACTTCCCTAAGCCTTGAAGAAGGCCAGCAGGTCGGCGTTGATCACCTCGGGATGGGTGGACGCCATGCCGTGCGGCAGGCCCGGATAGGTCTTCAGCGTTCCCTTCTTCAGGAGCTTGATGCCCAGCAAGGCGCTGTCGGCGATCGGCACGATCTGGTCGTCTTCGCCGTGCATGATCAGGACCGGCACGTCGACGGTCTTGAGATCGTCGGTGAAGTCGGTCTCCGAGAAGGCCTTGATGCAGTCGTAGTGGGCCTTGGCGCCGCCGGCCATGCCCTGGCGCCACCAGTTGTCGATCAAGCCCTGGCTGACCTTCGCGCCCGGACGGTTGAAGCCGTAGAACGGGCCCTCGGGAACATCGCGGAAGAACTGGGCGCGGTTGGCCAGCAGGGCGGCGCGGAAGCCGTCGAACACTTCCATCGGCAGGCCGCCGGGATTGGCCGGGGTCTTCAGCATGATCGGCGGGACGGCGCCGATCAGCACGACCTTGGCCACGCGGCCCGGCTTGGCGCGGGCGGCGTAGTGGATGGCCTCGCCGCCGCCGGTCGAGTGGCCGACGTGGATGGCGTTCTTCAGGTCCAGGTGATCGGCCAGGGCGATGACGTCGGCGGCGTAGGTGTCCATCTCGTTGCCGGTGTCGGTCTGGGTCGAGCGGCCGTGGCCGCGGCGGTCATGGGCGATGACCCGATAGCCCTTCAGCACGAAGAACATCATCTGGGCGTCCCAGTCGTCGGCCGACAGCGGCCAGCCGTGGTGGAACACGATGGGCTGGGCGGTCTTGGGACCCCAGTCCTTGTAGTAGATCTGCACGCCGTCCTTGGTCGTGACGTAGCCGCTGCTCATGTCGGGGTTTCCTTTGCCTTGGGTTGAGGACGCGGGCTTGGCCAGCGCCAGGGAAGCAGACGGCAGGGCCGCCAGGGTCGCCGCGCCTACGCCGGCGACCAGAACGCGACGCCGTGTGGTGCCCGCGTCGTTGGGGTCGTGTTCAGTCATCTTTGTGTCCCTGGAAGAGGGTCAGAGTTGGATGGAGAAAGCCGCGGCGATCAGGTCCAGACGACACGCAACCGGCGTCGATGGTCTTGTCGGCATTGGTCGTTATTGTATCCAAGCGTCCCGCGCCGGGGCGGCCGCGTAAATCTCAAGCGGGCTATGCGGCGATGACACCAATGGGCGTCGGATCGTCACCAGAAGAGCTCTCGTGGCTCTGATCGCCACCAAAAGGGTGGGCCAGATCTAGCTCGGCCGATATTGAACGCCTCTGGGGTCGGCGCTTAGGCAAGGCGCTCGTGATAGAAGGCGCGCATGGCGAACGGGTCTGCAAGGATTGGCTGGGCGGCCCTTTTCGTCGCCCTTCTGCTGACGTCGCCGGTTCGGGCGCTCGATCCGCAGCGTGCGATCGCACAATACAAGCATACCCGCTGGACCGTCGAAGACGGCGCGCCGGCCGCGATCGAGGACATCGCCCAGACGCCCGACGGCTATCTGTGGCTCGGCACCCCGCTCGGGCTCTATCGTTTTGATGGAGTGAATTTCGAGCCTGTGCGGCCGCCTCGGCCCAAGACCTACACCCTGAATGACCGCGTCGTCCGGCTGATGGTCACGCGTAGCGGCGCGCTGTGGGTCGGTTATGAGAGGGGCGGGGTCGCCGTCGTGGAGAAGGGCGGGATCAGGCTTCTCTACGACCCGAGAATCTTCAAGTTCGTGGTCTATTCTCTGGCTGAGGGGCAGGACGGCGCCATCTGGGCGACCACGTCCAACCCCAATGCCAAGCTCGTCAGGTTCTCGAACGGCGCCTGGCAGATCCTGGATTCCCTGATCGACATGCCGGGCCAGGTCGAGTGGGTGTTCGTCGCGCGCGATGGCGCGGTGTGGATCTGTGGTTCCGGCCGTTTGGCGCGCATGCGTCCGGGCGAGGCGCGGTTCACCACCGTCCAATCCGGCTTCATTGAAGAGGTCGCGCTGGCGCAGGACGGGCAGGGGCGCATCTGGGCGGGCGACGCCCGCGGCGTGCGGGTCGTCGAGGGGCAAGGCGCGGGTCGGATCGCCTACGCGGCGCCGACAACCAGCCGCCAGACGCGGATCTTCTTCGACCGCGACAACAGTCTCTGGGGCGCCCGGCACCCCGACGGCGTTTTTCGAATCCAGCCGGGAGAGGACGCCAAGGCCTCGCCCCCGGTCGAATCTTTCTCGACTCGCCAAGGGCTAAGCTCCGACATGGCCTATCGGGCTCTCGAGGATCGCGAGGGCAATCTCTGGGTCGCAACCGCGGGCGGTCTGGACCGGTTTCGCCCCGCGGCCATCGCGGCGGAGAGGGCCGTTCCGGTGAGCTCGCCCTACGGGTACGGGGTGTTCGCGACCACGCGTGGCGTTGTCTATGTCTACGACAGCGATACTCTCTACAGGGCTCCGCCGGGTGAGCCGCTGAAACCTCTGATACGTCGCCTAGGCCCGTTTACGGCCATGTGCGACGCGCCCAACGGCGGTCTTTGGATGGGGCTGGGAACCGAGGTCTTGCGCGTTGATGGCGACCGGGTCACCCGCCTGCCGCCGCCCCCCTTCCCGGATGTACAGATAACGGCCTGCGCAACGGATGCTCGGGGCGCTCTTTGGGGGGCGGGCTTCATGGGCGGCCTCGTCAAGTGGGACGGGCGCCAATGGACGCACAGCATGCCCGAACAATTGGGAAGAGCCGTCACCGCGCTAATTGCCGACTCCCGTGGCCGCATCGTGGCTGACGGCGGTCGGGGCGTGGTGCTGATCGACGGCGCGACCGTGACGCCGATCAGCACGCAGCCCCGTTCTCAGCGGGGCGGCACGATGCCAATGGCCAATGGGCCGCTTGGCGTCATCTCCGGCAGCGATTTTGGTCTGACCCGGTTCCGCGACACGGGATCGCAATTCATCTCCCGCGACCGTTTCCCCTTTGTCGGGCTCAGCCACGGACTGGCCCAAACGGCCACCGAGACCTGGCTGCTCGGCGCGACCGGTCTCGTGCGAATGCGCAACGCCGATCTCGAACGCGCCTTCGAGGACCCCAAGGCCGATCTGCCCGCGCGCATCTACGATCTCAAGGACGGCCTGCCTGGTCCAGCGTCCTACAAGTACCGGGCGGATCTGGCGGTCGGCGGCGACGGTCGAGTGTGGATGGCGACGACCGCCGGCATCGCGTCGCTGGATCCCGCCAGATTGCCATTCAACACCGTGGCGCCGCCTGTCTCGATCAAAAGCGTCGTGGTGGATGGAAAGCGCGCGCCAGAGGGCCCGGTCATCCAGCTGCCGAAAGGCGCGCGCTCGGTCCAGATCGACTATGTGGGGCTCAGTCTGGCGACCCCAGAACGCGTGCGCTTCCGTTATCGGCTCGAGGGTGTCGACGACGACTGGATCGAGGCTGGAAGCCGTCGACAGGCCTTCTACGCGAACCTCAAGCCAGGAACCTATGTGTTCCGCGTGCGCGCGGCCAACGCAGACGGGGTCTGGAACGAGGACGGCGCGAGCGTGACGCTGGAGCTTCCGCCGACGCTCTTGCAGAACCGGCTGTTCCAACTGCTCTGCGCCACCCTGGTGCTCGCCCTGCTGACGCTGGCGTTCCAGTGGAGGATGGGGCGGCTGAGCGAACGTCTCCAGGCCAGCCTGCGCGAACGCATCGCCGAGCGGGAGCGGATCGCTCGCGAACTGCACGACACGCTTTTGCAGGGCGTCCAGGGGCTGATCCTGACCTTCCAGTCGGCGGCTCGGCAGGTGCCGGCGGACCTGCCCGCTCGCAACCAGTTGGAGCGCGCGCTCGACCGGGCCGAGGCCGTGGTCGTCGAAGCGCGCGATCGCGTCCGCAGCCTGCGCGTCTCGGTCGGCGGAGATCTGCTCACGACCCTGCGCGACGTCGCCGAGTCGATGCGCTCCGAGGACACAACCGAGGTCGCGACGACCGCGATCGGGCGTCCCATCGACCTGCATCCGCTGGTCGCTGACGAGGTTGAACGCATCGTCGTCGAGGCGCTGTTCAACGCTCACCGCCACGCGCGCGCCTCACGCATCGATGTGACCGTGACGTTCGAGAGCAAGCGCCTGCGCATCAATGTTCGCGACAATGGCGTGGGCATCGAGCCCGCGGTTCTCGAGGTCGGCGGCCGCGATGGGCACTTTGGCCTGGCGGGCATGCGCGAGCGCGCGCGTAAGATCCGCGCCAGCCTGACGATCCACAGCCGTCCGGGCGAGGGCGCGGACGTGGAGCTGGTTGTTCCGGGCGCGGTGGCCTACGCCCGTCGGCGGTTCGCCTGGCCGAGATGGCTGGGCGGCTCGCGCGGCGGGAAACAAGGGGAAGGCGCGGAATGAGCGACGCCGTATCGATCCTGATCGTCGATGATCATCCGCTCCTGCGCGAAGGCGTGGCGGCCGTGCTCGAGGCCGAACCGGACATCCGGGTCGTGGGCGAGGCCGCGGACGGACTGGATGCGATCGCTCAATTCGAACGGTTGCGTCCCGATCTGGTGCTGATGGACCTGCAGATGCCAGGCGTCGACGGCGTCGAGGCGATCAGCGCGATCCGGGCGATCGCTTCGGATGCGCGGATCATCGTCCTGACGACCTACGCCGGCGACGTGAGGGCCTTGAGCGCCCTCCGGGCCGGCGCCAGCGGCTATCTGCTCAAAAGCAGTCTCAGAAGAGAACTTATCGACACCATCCGCGCCGTATTGGGCGGGCAGCGCTATCTCCACCCCGAGGTGGCGCACGACATCGCCGTCAACGCGATCGCCGAGCCCCTCAGCGACCGCGAGATCGACGTGCTCCGGCGCGTCGCGCAGGGCGCCGCCAACAAGGAAATCGCCCGCGCCTTGTCGCTGTCGGAAGACACGGTGAAGGGCCACATGCGCAGCATCTTCAGCAAGCTGGACGTCACGGATCGTACCCAGGCGGTGACGGTCGCCCATCGCCGCGGGATTATCGCTCTCTAAGGCGGCTGACAGGCGCCGGCGGAGTCTTGCCGGTCCTGTTTCAGCAGTGCGTTGGCCGAGCGATCACCACGTGAAGGTGGCGGCCGCTCTGGCCGGCAACGACGCCTTGAACCGCTTGGCGCCGTCGCCGATCGCGAAGCTGGCGGGCGCGCGCCCGACGTTCAGCACGATCAGCACGCGGCCGCCGTCACGGTTCTGGAACGCCACGGTGCGCAGGTCGCCCAGCTTGGCCGGCGAGCCGATCCGAACCGCGCCCGGCTTGACGAAGCGGCTGGCGTGGCCGAACGCGTAGTACTCCTGCGTCCGGGTGATCGCGCCGGTCTGGCTGTCGATCGTGACCACGGGACGGCAGTCGCTGCAGCCGCCCTTGTGCGGGCCGAACTTTTCATCGAGCGCCAGGTTCCACATCAGGACGCCGCGCGAGCCGCCGCGCGTCGAGCCGATGATCAGGTTCTCCATCATCCAGGAGAAGCTGTCGTCGAACTTCGGCGCCCATTCGCCGCCCGAGCATTCGGTCAGGAAGATCTCCTTGTCCGGATGGGCCGCCGTCACCGGTCCCTGGGCCGAAACGTCGCCCTTGTAGCAGTGCCAGGCCACGCCCGCGAGGAAGGCGTTCGCCTTGGGATCGGCCAGCACGGTCATCGGCTGCTCGGGCTGATCCCAGTTGTGATCCCAGTCGAGGACCTTGGTGGCGATCTTCTCGCGCTGGAACGCCGGCGCCAGGTTTTCGCCGAAGAAGCGCGCGCGGCCCTGAGGCTTCCAGCGCATCCCGGGATAGCTGTCCGGTTCGAAATCTGGCTCGTTCTGGATGCTCAGATAGTCGGCCGGCACGCCCAGCCTGGCCGCGCCCTTGATGTAGCGGGCGAAGAAGGCGGCATAGACCGGATAGGTCTCGGGCTTCAGCTCGCCCTGGATCAGGGAGCCCGTGGTCTTCATCCAGGCCGGCGCGCTCCAGGGCGAGTGCATGACCTTGAGGTCCGGATTGATCTTCAGCGCCGCGCGGACGGTCGGGAACACGTACTGCTCAGGCCGCTGCAGTGAGAAGCGCTCCAGCGTCGGGTCGGGCGCGCCGTTCGGCGTCTCGTCCAGGCTGTAGTGGTCCAGCGAAAAGTCCGAGGCGCCGATCGTGACGCGGGTGAAGCTGAAGCCGAGCCCGCCGTTGGCGCGGCCGAACAGCTCACGGAGCAGGGCGTCGCGCTGAGCGGAGGACAGCCTGTTCTGGATCAGCCAGGCCGAGGCGTCCGTGATCGAGGCGCCAAAGCCCACGATGGACTGGTGGCGCTCCTTGGGATCGACGGCGATCAGCGGCAAGCCGTCGACGGCCTTGGCCGGGACAGCGCCCGACGGCGGCTGGGCGGCCAGCAGCTGGCTCTTGTCGCCGGTCGTCACCCAGGCTTGAAGCTTGGGCGCGGCGGCGGCCGGGAAGGCCACCGAGAGCGCCGCGAGGGCGGTGCAGAGCGCGCGCATCAGGGCTTCCTCGACCAGGCCTTCAGATTGGCCTTGCCCGTCAGGACGGGCTCGCCGGCGTTGCGGCCGACATAGAGCGGATAGCTGCCCGCCGCGATGGACCAGCCGGGCTTGGCGACATCGTAGTCGGCCAGGATGCGCGGCTCGACCGTCAGGGTGACGCGCTGGGTCTGGCCTGGCGCGAGATCGACCTTTTGGAAGCCCGCCAGGCGGACCATGGCCTTGCGCTTGCCGGTCGTGACGTAGAGCTGCGGCGTGTCGGCGCCGGCCGCCTTGCCGGTATTGGTCACGTCGAAGCTGACCTTCAGCCCCGACGCGTCCTCGACCTTGAGGTTCTTGTAGGCGAACGACGTGTAGGAGAGGCCGTAACCGAAGGGGTAGAGCGGCGTCAGCTTCTCCTGGGCGTACCAGCGATAGCCGACGGCGGCGCCTTCGACATACTTGACCGGGAAGCCCTTGATCCCAGGGACGTTCTGGCCGGCGCGACGGGCGTCGTCGATCGCGGCCTGTTCGGCGAAGCCTGGCGCGCTGGCGCGCGGCGCCTGATCGGCGGTCTTCGGGAAGGTCATGGCCAAGCGGCCCGACGGATTGACCTCGCCGAACAGCAGGCGGGCGATGGCCTGGCCGCCGCGCTGACCCGGATACCAGGCCTGCAGCACCGCGCTGACGCGGTCGAGCCACGGCATCAGCACCGGACCGCCGGTCTCCAGCACCACGATGGCGTTCTTGTTGGCGGTCGCCACGGCGTCGATCAGGGCGTCCTGGTTGTCGGGCAGGGCGATCGAGGGCGCGTCCTGGGCCTCGGTCTGCCAGTGCCAGGCGAACACGATGGCGACGTCGGCGTCTTTTGCCGCGGCGGCTGCGGCGGCCGGGTCCTTGCCGTCCACATAAACGACCTGCGCGCCCGGCGCGGCGGCCTTGATCGCCTCCAGGGGCGAGGAGGCGTGCCAGGTGACGCGGACGAAGGAAGCGGCCTCGCCGCCATTCAGCGGGATCTCGACGGGCGCGCCGCCCACCGAACGGACCTGGGACGAACCGCCGCCCGACAGCACGCCGACATCGGCATGGGCGCCGATCAGCACGATCTTCTTGGCCGTCCTGGCCAGGGGCAGCAGGTTGCCGTCGTTCTTCAGCAGAACCGAGCCGCGCTCGGCCACGGCCTGAGCGACCTTGGCGTGGGCGTCATAGTCGATGGGCTGGGCCTTGGTCGGCGTCGGATTGTCCATCAGGCCCGAGGAGATCACCCCGTGCAGGATGCGGCGGACCATGTCGTCGACGCGAGCCTGACTGACCTCGCCCTTGGCCACTGCGGCCTTCAGGTCGTCGCCAAAGAAGATCTGGGTGTCCAGCTCCTGGCCCGACTGTTGGTCGAGACCGGCGAGGGCGGCTTTGACCGTGCTATGCACCGCGCCCCAGTCGGACATGACGAAGCCCGGATAGTTCCAGTCGCGCTTGAGCACCTTGTTGAGTAGGAAGTCGTTCTGGCACGCCCAGTCGCCATTGACCTTGTTGTAGGCGCACATGACCGAGGCCGGATTGCTCTTCTCGATGGCGATCTGGAAGGCCAGGAGGTCGCTCTCCCGCAGATCCGCTTCATCGATCTGGGCGTCCATCACGTGGCGACCGGTCTCCTGGGCGTTCAGGGCGAAGTGCTTGATCGTCGAGACGATGTGGTTGGACTGCACGCCCTTGATCGACTCCCCGGCCATTTCGCCGGCCAGCAGCGGATCCTCGCCGAGATATTCGAAATTGCGGCCCGCCCACGGGTCGCGGGTCAGGTTGACGCCGCCGGCCAGCAGCACGTTGAAGGTCTTGGCGCGGGCCTCGGCGCCGATCATCGCGCCGCCGGCATAGGCCAGCTTAGGCTCAAAGGTCGAGGCGAGGGCGAGACCCGAGGGCAGGGCGGTGGCGACGTCGCCCTTGCGCTGCTCGACCTGGTTGGCGACGCCCAGGCTGGCGTCGCTCTCGCGAAGTGTCGGGATCTTCAGGCGCGGGACGCCCGGCACGTAGCCGGCCGAGGGAATCATGTCGGCGGGCGCCGGCTTGGTGTTGGGCGGGAAGAGGCCGTGCAGATAGGTGATCTTCTCGTCCAGGGTCATCTGCTTGACCAGGGCGTCGGCCCGGGCCCACGCCGGATCGTTGGCGCGGGGAGCCAGCGGCGCGCTGTCCTTGGTCGGCATGACCTCGGCGACCGCCCCCGCAAGCGGCGCGAACGAAAGCAACGCCACGGCGGCGGTAGTCCGGCACAGGATCCGCAAGGCGGAAGAAGGCTGGGCGGTCGTCATGGCGTTACTCCGTGCCATCAGGGTGTAAGAACGAGCGGCGTGGCCGCCTGCAGCGCGCCTGGGGCCGGCGCCTCGCAGGTGCGGGCCACGAACTCGGCGTGGCTGGGCATGACGGCGAGGCACTTGCCGATCACCGTCTCGATGTTTTGCAGGTACTGGGCGATGTCTTCGTCAGATTGCACGCGGACCAGCGGATCGTAGCCGCGCGGGATGACGCCCTGGCCCAGGAACACCTGGATCCAGCTTTCCTCGGTGAAGAGCTCGTCGTCCTCGCGGAACACCCGCCCATTGGCTCGGAACAGATCCATCTTCCGCTGCAGGGTCGCGGGGACCTCCATGTCGCGGCAGTGGCGCCAGAAGGCGGTGTCGTCGCGCTCGGTGGCCTTGTAGTGCAGGATGATGAAGTCGCGGACCCGCTCGTATTCGAAGTCTGTCTGGCGATTGAATTCGTCGATCGTCGCCGGGTCGAAGCCGGCGTCCGGCAGCAGTCTGACCATGCGGATCACCGACGACTGGATCAGGTGCAGGCTGGTCGACTCCAGCGGCTCCATGAAGCCGGCGGCGAGGCCCACGGCCACGCAGTTCTTGTTCCAGATCTTCTTGCGCTTGCCCGTGGTGAAGCGGATGCGCAGCGGATCGGCGCGCTGGGCGCCGTCCAGGTTTGACAGCAGAACGCGCTCGGCTTCGTCGTCGTCGATGAAGCGGCTGCAGTAGACGTGGCCGTTGCCGGTGCGGTGCTGCAGCGGGATGCGCCACTGCCAGCCGGCGTCGTGCGCCGTCGAGCGCGTATAGGGCGTGAAGTGCTCCGAGCGCTCGGACGGCACGGCGATCGCCCGGTCGCAGGGCAGCCACTGGGTCCAGTCCTCGTATCCCGTCTTCAGGGCCTGTTCGATGATCGGGCCGCGGAAGCCGGAGCAATCCACGAAGAGATCGGCCGTGATTGTCTCGCCGTCGTCCAGCGTGACCGACTGCACGAAGCCGTCCTCGGGGCGCAGTGTCACGTCGACGATCTTGCCCTCGCGCCGCCGAACGCCGCGGGCCTGGGCGTAGGTCGACAGGTGCTTGGCGTAGAGGCCGGCGTCGAAGTGGAAGGCGTGGGCGATATGGCCGATCGGGGACTCGCTCATGTCCGCCCGCGCGCGCATGAACTTGTCGGTCAAGGCCATGGCGTTGTTGATGGCCAGATTGTCGAACGGCGGCGCGCGGCCCAGCTCGCGCATGCGCAGCCAGTATTGGTGGGCGCGCAACCAGCCGAGGTCCTGGCCAATGACGCCAAAGCCGTGCAGGTAGCTCTCGCCCTTGCGCCACCAGTTGCGGAACTGGATGCCCAGCTTGAACGAGCCCTGCGTTTTGCGCAGGAAGTCGTTCTCGTCGAGGCCGAGCAGTTCGTTGAACTTCTTGATGGCGGGAATGGTCGCCTCGCCGACGCCGATCGTGCCGATCTGCTCGGACTCGACCAGGACGATTTCGTAGAGGCCCTGGAATAGGCGCGCGCACAGCGCCGCGGTCATCCACCCGGCCGATCCGCCGCCGGCGATCAGTATCTTCTTGAGCGGTTGCAACCACTCGCCTCCCGTTTTGGTCAAAGGTCGGGGCCGCTGGCTGAGCGGCCCCGCCTCCGATGGTTCTTTGCTGGCGAGCCCGCCCGCAAGGGGGGGCGCAGGGGGCTCGGCCGTCTGCTTAGAACCGATAGTTGACGCCGAACAGGAACTGGCGGCCGTACTTTTCATACGTCTCAGGCAGCGAGCTGCCGTTCTGGGTCTTGGAACCGCCGTCATCGAGGCCAACGCGCGTGCGGTACGGCGAGTCCGTCAGGTTGTTGACCTGCAGCAGGACGCCGAGATTCCGCAGCGGACCATCCTCGAAGGTGTAGCCGATTTGGGCGTCGACCTGCTTGTCGGCCAGGATCTCGGTGAAGCCGCGCGTGGCGTACAGCTGAACAACTTCGCCCTTGAAGGCCGAGCGGTAGCGTTGGCTGATCCGCGCCTGGAAACCGCCCCGCTCATAGTAGCCGGTGACGTTGTAGACCGTCTTCGATAGGCCCGGGATGCGTGAGGGGGCAGAAGGGTTGCTGGTCGGGTTCAGGTCGGACTTGGTCAGAGACAGGCTGCCTTGAACGCCGAAGCCTTTGAAGAGATCGGCGACCTGACCAAAGTCCAGTGCGCCGCTGAACTCGAGACCCTTGAGGTTACCGCCGTTACCGTTCTGAGGCAGCGTGATCTGACCTGCGGTGCTGATGATGACGGTCGCAGGCGGACGCGGGCCAGCGGGAATAGGAATGCCGGTGAAGTCGAAGGGCAGGGTCTGCTGATAGATGTAGGTGTCCAGCTTCTTATAGAAGGCGGCCACAGACAGGTACGTCGTTGGGCTGACATACCATTCGTAGGCCAGATCGACGGCTTTCGCCTCCCAAGGCTTCAGATGAGTGTTGCCGCCGGACGCAGACCAGGGGTTGACGGTTTGACCGTCCTTACAGCTGCTCTGAGCGCTACAGATCATTCCATTGAAGGACGGCGTCACATTGGCCCGCAGGTCGTCCATGCGCGGCCTGGCCATGGTTTTGGACAGGCTGCCGCGCAAACGGTGACCTCCGCCCAGATCATAGATCAGGTTCAAGCTAGGTAGGACGTCAGTATAGTCCTCGTTGGCTTCGATCCGCGTCGGAATGATGGGCTGCTTCACGTCATCAATCGTGCCACCGTCATTGATTTGAACGCCGGTTGAAGATTGTTTCTGATTGACGACCTGAAGGCCGATATTGCCGCGCAGGTCGCCAGCCTGGAAGTTGGCGCGCGCAAAGAAGGTTGTGACCTTCTCCGTTATGTCCCAATTCTTGTCGTAATAGTTGGCGTCGAGGATCGGCGACCAGTTGTAGTACTTGCGCCACGCGTCGCCGACATTGAAGCTGAGCACTCCGCCCAGGCCGGCGAAGCCCAGCTGGGTCGGCGAGACCAGATCAGCCGTGTCTACGAGCGTTTGCTGACGGCCGTTCTTGAGGAAGAGATCATTGTCGGAGACGGTCTTGCCCTTGTCGCGCTTGGTGTAGTTTACGCCGGCGCTGACGTTGGTAATGAAGCCGTCAAGGTCGTGCTCAAGGCGGACATCCACAGCGGTCACGTCTTCCTTCACATGCGGGAAGCGGATCGCGCCATCATGGCCCCAACCGCCCCATGGGGCGTGGTCGCCCAGACTGACCTTGCTGGCGTCGGCGTAGTTCAGGCCCTCGTCATATTGAGAGAAGCCGTCGTCGGCGACGACGAATCCGATCTTGTCGAAGGTCCGCCCAACGTTTGGGGTGGCCCCAGTGACTCCGCCTACGCCCAGGCCGTAGCCGGCGTAGGTCTCCATGATCTGCTCTTTACGCTTGTTCGACGAGTACGACAGGTCGGCGACCAAGCGCGTATTGTCGCTGATCTTGTACTCGGTGTTCAGGCCGCCCGAAAAAAGCTGGTCCTGGCGGGTATTATAGTCATTGCGAAGCTGGAAGACGCCGTTGTTCAGAACGCCGCTGCGCCCGAACTTGCTGCCGCCCAGGTCTTCGGTCTTGATCGACGTAAACGCCGCGCCTTCGTCGGCGCCGGGGTTCGAGAACCATTGGGCGCCGCGCGTGACTTCATGCTGCTTGAACGTCGAGTAGTACAGGTCGGCGGTCGTGTGCAGGCGGTCGTTGGGCTCCCATTCGAAGATTCCGATCACCGCGTCGCGCTTGTTATTGCGCGAAGTGGCGAAGACTTCCTGACCGTTCAGCATCAGCGCGCCATCCGAACCATCCGAGATCAGGCGCTCTTCCTTCGTCGCGGCGGTCGTAGCGTTCGTCGTCGTCCATTCGGGATCGAACGGCTCATAGCCGTAGGCCTTGTAGTGCTTAACCTGCGAAGGCGAATCCAGGTGGGCGTAGCCCAGGGCCACGCCGATCTTATCGTCGGCGAACTGGTTGATGTAGCTGACGCTGAATCGACCGCCCGTGTTGTGGGAGTCGTCGTTCAGCTTCTTGCCCGAGGTCTTCTCGCCGCGGAGGTTCACCGCCAGGGCGCGCTTGCCGAAAGCCAGCGGGCGGACGGTGCGCAGGTCGGCGGTGCCCGAAAGGCCCATGCCTGACACTTGGGCGTCGGGCGTCTTGTAGATCACGACGCTGGACAGCAGCTCGGACGGATACTGGTCGAACTCGACGGCGCGGTTGTCGCCGGAGCTGGCCTGCTGGCGGCCGTTGAGCAGGGTGGTCGTGAAGTCGGGCGCGAGGCCCCGGATCGAGATGACCTGGGCGCGGCCGTTGACGCGCTGGGCGGCGAGACCGGGCAGCCGGGCGATCGACTCGGCGATCGAGACGTCGGGCAGCTTGCCGATGTCCTCGGCCGAGACGGCCTCGACGATCGAGGTCTCGTTCTTCTTGATGTTGATCGAGTTCTGGATGCCGGCGCGGATGCCGGTGACCACGATCGCCTCGACCGTATCGTCCTCGGCCTTGGG
>JAYRLX010000474.1:0-2708 GCA_041905125.1 Caulobacter sp.
GCGATGTCATCCTGTCGATCGACGGCCAGGCGGTGAACGACGAGGGCGGCGGGGCCTTCGCCATCGGCACCCACAAGGTCGGCGATCGAGTGCCGATGCAGATCCGCCGCGGCGAGCGCGACCAGACCCTGACCGTCCGCGCCGAGGCCGCCCCGGACACGCCTGCCCGCGACGAGCGCATCATCAAGGGGCGCAATCCGTTCGACGGCGCCACGGTCGTGAACCTGTCGCCGGCCGTGGCTCAGGATCTGGGCGCTGATCCGTTCGCCGGGCGAGGCGTGCTGGTGACTCGGGTGGGGCAGGGCTACGCCCTGAACGCCGGACTGCGCGCCGGCGACTTCATCCGCGAGGTCAATGGTCGCCCGGTCAACACCGTCGCTGACCTCGCCGCCGCGACGGCGGGCCAGGGGCGCGCCTGGACCGTGACGATCGAGCGCCAGGGCCAGCGGATCTCCGCGCGCTTCTCGACCTGACGCGACTTGTCTCCGGCGGCCTGATAGAACGGATTCATCATGTCCGATCTCTTCCAGGCCGCCGGCCTGACGCCTCACGCTCCGGCTCCCTTGGCCGACCGATTGCGGCCCCAAAGCCTCGACGAGGTGGTGGGCCAGCAGCACCTGCTCGGCCCAGAGGGGCCCATCGGCCGCATGGCCGCCGCCCATCGCCTGGCCTCGATGATCCTGTGGGGCCCGCCGGGCACCGGCAAGACCACCATCGCCCGCTTGCTGGCCAAGGCCGGCGGCTATGAGTTCCAGCAGATCTCGGCGGTGTTCTCGGGCGTCGCCGACCTGAAGAAGGCCTTCGAGCAGGCGAGAGCGCGCCGAATGGCCGGCCAGTCCACCCTGCTGTTCGTCGACGAGATCCACCGCTTCAACCGCGCCCAGCAGGACGGTTTCCTGCCGTTCGTGGAGGAGGGGATCGTCACCCTGGTCGGGGCCACGACCGAGAACCCCTCGTTCGAGCTGAACGGCGCCTTGTTGTCGCGTTGCCAGGTTTTCGTGCTCAAACGCCTGATCGACGAGTCGCTGGAACAGCTTCTCCACCGCGCCGAGGCGGCCGAGAACCGCTCGCTGCCCGTCGATGCGGAGGCGCGCTCGGCCCTGGTGGCGATGGCGGACGGCGACGGTCGCTACCTGCTCACCTTGGCCGAAACCCTGTTCTCGATCGGGACCGACAGCCCGCTGAATCCGACCCAGCTGGGCCAGTTCCTGCAGAAGCGCCGCCCGGCCTACGACAAGGACCGCGAGGAGCACTACAACCTCATTTCGGCCCTGCATAAGTCGGTGCGCGGCAGCGATCCCGATGCGGCGCTCTACTGGCTGGCGCGGATGCTGGAGGGCGGCGAGGACCCGCTGTTCATCGCCCGCCGCCTGGTGCGGATGGCGTCCGAGGACATCGGCGCGGCCGATCCGTTGAGCCTGCTGCTGACGACGGCCGCCAAGGACGCCTACGACTTCCTGGGATCGCCCGAAGGCGAACTGGCCCTGGCCCAGGCCGTCGTCCACATGGCCAGCGCGCCCAAGTCGAACGCCGTCTACACCGCCTTCAAGGCCGCCCGCCGAGCGGCCAAGGAGACCGGCAGCCTGACGCCGCCGTCGCACATCCTCAACGCCCCGACCAAGCTGATGAAGTCGCTGGGCTATGGCGACGGCTACGCCTACGACCACGACGTCGAGGGCGGTGTGTCCGGCCAGAACTACTTCCCGGACGGCATGGAGCGTCGGCGTTTCTACGAACCCAAGCCGGTCGGCACCGAGGCCAAGGTGCGCGAACGCTTGGAAGCCTGGGGCAAGGTGCGTAAGGACGGCAAATGAGCAATCCCAAGTTCCGCCGTCCCCCCGGAGTCGCCAAGCCCAAGGCCGTCGAATGTCCGATCACCCTGACGCCCGAGGAGGTCGCGGCGGCGCAGTCGTGGGTTCTGTACGAGGACGAGGCGATCATCGTGCTGAACAAGCCGGCGGGCCTGTCCAGCCAGGGCGGGCGCATCAAGGCCCACACGCTGGATGACCTGCTCTGGGCGTTCGCCAAGCCGGGCAAGGCGCGGCCGCGGCTGATCCACCGCCTGGACCGCGACACCTCGGGCGTGATCCTGACGGCCAAGACCAAGCCGGGGGCGGCCTTCCTGGGCGAGGCCATGATGGCCAAGCGTTTCCGCAAGAGCTACCTGGCCATCGTCGCGCCCGGCGCGCCGGAGCCGAAGGGCGGCATGATCGACAGCCCGTTGCGTCGCGAGTCGATCGGTCGCGAGGCCTATATGCGTGTCTGCGCGCCGGACCATCCGGAGGCCGAAACCGCCCGCAGCCGCTATCGCACCCTCGCGGCCAACGCCACGGCGGCTCTTGTCGAGCTCTCGCCCGACACCGGCCGCATGCATCAATTGCGCGTCCACATAGCCTCGATCGGCCGACCGCTGGCCGGCGACAGCCGCTACGGCGGCGCTTTGATGCTGGGCGGCGTGGCCGTGCCGCGCCTGATGCTGCACGCCGCCAGGCTGACTTTCCCGCATCCGTTGGGGGGCGAGCGGAAGATCATGGCCCCGCTTCCGTCGGATTTCGTCGCGATGCTTGAGGCGTTGGACCTGCCGATCCCGGAACAGCCGGCGTCGGACGCCGTTGAACAGGTCTGAAGAGGCTCGCCATGAAGATCGTCAAACCCCTCGTCGCCGCCGTCCTGTCGGGCCTGGTGCTGGCCGCCTGCGCCAGCGCGCC
>JAYRLX010000475.1:0-2704 GCA_041905125.1 Caulobacter sp.
GCGCCACTCTTTAGGTGTTTGATTTAGAGCCTCGTTATCGCGTCAAAACGATTCCGTTTTGACGCGCGAGGCTCTAGGAGCGCGGCCCGTCGCCCGGTTCCAGCTGATCCTTCAGCGTCTCGCGCTTCTGGTCATAGCCGTCGGGGTCGTCGTACAGCGTCTTGGCCGCCGTCTCCGACACCGGGTCGTTGGCGCGGTTGCGGGCTTTGTACTGGATCATCCCGTAGATCAGGGCCGCCAGCAGCAAAAGCGCCCCGACGCCCCAAAGCACTTCGCCCTGGAAGTCCATGGCGTCGCTCTCCTACTTGTCGCCGACGTGCTCGGGTTTGCCCTTGCGCTTGGTGTGGGCGAACTCTTCGAGCTCTTTCTCGCTCATCGACATCATCGACTTCGACGCGCCCTTGAGCTCGCTCTTGGGCGTCTCGCCGCGCTTGGCGGAGAGGGCGGCGCCGGCGGCCTTTTGCTGGGCGGCGGACTTGGCGGGCATGGGATCCTCCTGGAATGGCGTGATGTCCAACAGCGCAACGCGCCGCCTGTCCGTCCGTTCTCTCGACCCGCTTATGAAGGGCGGCTCGCCTTCCGAGGGCGCCGCCGCCGACCGCTCGCGTCCGCCTGCGACGGATTGACGCTACGCGACCGAATAACACTGTTTTCGCATTGATATTAATCAGTTTTCAGCGCGACCGGCCCATTTTGATCCGGAATTTGGGACCGGTATCATGCGCGCCAGCATCTCCACGAAAGTCAGCCTGACCATCGCCTCGGCCTTCCTTGTCCTGACCCTGGCGGTCCTGGGTATCGTGGCCAAGAGCTCGCTCGATTTCGCCCGCCGCCAGGCGACGCAGAACCAGGAGGCCAGCATGCGGGTGGCCTGGGACGTGATCGGCGAGCGCGGCAAGGCGTTCAAGCGCGACGGCGATAACCTGCTAGTCGGCGATCACGTGCTGAACGGCGACTTCGACGGCGTCGATCGGGTGAAGAACCTCGTCGGCGGCACCGCCACCGTCTTCGCCGGCGACAAGCGCATCACCACCAATGTCACCAAGCCGGACGGCTCGCGCGCCGTCGGCACGGCCCTGGCCAAGGGCCCCGTCTATGACGCGGTGCTGGGCAAGGGCGAGTCCTATCGCGGCGAGGCCAAGATCCTGGGGCGGCCGTTCTTCGTCGCCTATGACCCGATCAAGGACGCCTCGGGCCAGGTGATCGGCGTGCTCTATGTGGGCGTGCCGCAGGCCGACTACTTCCAGCCGGTCTATCGCCAGCTGGGGCTGCTGGCCGTGGCCTGCGTGCTGCTGGGCGCGGCCGGCGCCGCCGCCTCGGTCGTGATGGCCCGCCGCCAGCTGTCGCCGCTGGCGACCCTGCGCGACGCCATGGGCAAGCTGATGGGCGGCGACCTGACCGTCGCCCTGCCGTTCGCCGGTCGTCCCGACGACATCGGCCTGATGGCCGACGCCGTACACCGCTTCCGTGACGACGCCCTCGAAAAGACCCGCATGGCTGGCGAGGCCGCCTCCGCCCGCGCCTCGGCCGAGGCCGAACGCGAGGCCGCCGGGGCCGAGGGCGCGCGCCGCGCCGCCGATCAGGCCCAGGTCGTTCGCCGCCTGGCCGACAGCCTGCACCGCCTGTCGGACGGCGACCTGACCGTGCGCCTGACCGAACCCTTCGCCGAGGACTACGAGGGCCTGCGCGCCGACTTCAACCGCGCGGTCGAGGGGCTGGAGGGCGCCATGTCCGCCGTGGTCTCGGCCGTGTCGGGCTTGAACGCCGGGGCCGGCGGCATCGCCCAGGCCGCCGACGACCTGTCGCGCCGCAGCGAGGCCCAGGCCGCCAGCCTGGAAGAGACCGCCGCCGCCCTCGACGAGATCACCGCCACGGTCCGCAAGACCGCCAGCGGCGCCCAGGAGGCCTACCAGGCCGTCAGCCAGGCCCAGAATGAAGCCGGCCGCTCGCGCGAGGTCGTCGCCTCGGCCGTCGAGGCCATCGGCGGCATCGAGGCTTCGTCCCGCCAGGTCGCCCAGATCATCACCGTGATCGACGAGATCGCCTTCCAGACCAACCTGCTGGCCCTGAACGCGGGCGTCGAGGCGGCTCGCGCCGGCGAGGCGGGCCGCGGCTTCGCCGTCGTCGCCCAGGAAGTCCGGGCCCTGGCCCAGCGCTCGGCCGAGGCCGCCAAGGAGATCAAGACCCACATCGGCGACTCCGAGCGTCAGGTGGAGTCGGGCGTGGCGCTGGTGGGCGCGGCGGGCGAGACCCTGCAGCGCATCGCCGGCCAGGTCGGCGCGATCAGCAGCGTGATCACCGAGATCGCCGCCAGCGCCCAGGAGCAGGCCGCCGGCCTCAGCCAGGTCAACACCGCCGTCAACAGCATGGACCAGGGCACCCAGGCCACCACGGCCATGGCCAGCCGCTCGGCCGCGTCGAGCCAGGCCCTGCTGGCCGAGGTGCGGGGCCTCGCCGAGCTGGTCCAGCGGTTCAAGGTGGGCGTTGGGGCGGAGCAGGGCGTCCGCCGGGCGGCCTAGCCGCCGATCCGCGCCAGTCCTTCCGCCAGCGCGTCGAACACCGCGCGATAGCGAGCGCCGCCGCGCAGGTCCTCGTGCATGGCGATCCACAGCGGAAACTCCAGGCTGAACAGATCCGGGGCGGCCCCCCCCCGGGCCGGCGCGCGGGGGGCGCTCGCGCCCGGGCCGGAGCCGGTGCCGGTGCC
>JAYRLX010000476.1:0-2700 GCA_041905125.1 Caulobacter sp.
TGCCGATGACGTTCCTGTCCGGCACCTTCTACCTGGTCGACAAGCTGCCCGAGCCCTTCCGGTCGGCCAGCCATTTCAACCCGTTCTTCTATCTGATCGACGGCTTCCGCTACGGCTTCATCGGCCACGCCGACGGCTCGATCGCGATCGGCGTGGTCTCCACCGGCCTGCTGGCGGCGGCGCTTTTCCTGTGGTGCTGGCGGCTGTTCGTGACGGGCTATCGCCTCAAGAGCTGAGCCTGCTGTGGCGAAGGTGACAAAGTCCGGGATTTTCGCCGGGTTTTCAGGCGCTTTCACAGTCCGTTGATTGACACGACGGCGTTCCACGGCGACAACCTGCGGCCTTCCGGTCCCCGTGCTCAGAGCGCGGGGGCTTCTTTCCTTTTAGGGAGGTCGGTCTCTTGAGCACCGCGTCGTCGTCCCCCACCTCGCAGCACCACATCATGGGCGTCTACAACCGCGCCCCGCTGGCGTTCGAGCGAGGCCGAGGCGCGCGCCTGTTCTCGACCGACGGCGGCGAATACCTGGACTGCGTGGCGGGCATCGCCACCAACGGCCTGGGTCACGCCCATCCCGTGCTGGTCGAGGTCCTGAAGAACCAGGCCGAGAAGCTCTGGCACGTCTCGAACATCTACCGGATCCCCGAGCAGGAAGCCCTGGCCGACGCGATCTGCGCGTCGACCTTCGCCGACGTGGTGTTCTTCACCAACTCGGGCACGGAAGCCGTGGAATGCGCGCTGAAGACGGCCCGCAAGTACCACTCGGCCAACGGCCAGCCCGAGCGGATCGACATCTACGGCTTCGATGGCTCGTTCCACGGCCGCACCTACGCCGCGGTCAACGCCTCGGGCAATCCGAGCTATGTCGACGGCTTCGGTCCGCGCCTGCCGGGCTACAAGCAACTGACCTTCGGCGACCATGACGCCATCAAGGCCGCGATCGCCAGCCCGACCACGGCCGCGATCATCATCGAGCCGGTGCAGGGCGAAGGCGGCGCGCGCGCTGTCCCGACCCAGTGTCTGAAGGGCCTGCGCCAGCTGTGCGACGAGCACGGCGTGCTGCTGATCTATGACGAAGTTCAATGCGGCATGGGCCGCACCGGCAAGCTCTTCGCCCATGAGTGGGCCGAGGGCGGCGAGCCGCACATCATGGCGGTTGCCAAGGCCCTGGGCGGCGGCTTCCCGATCGGCGCCTGCCTGGCCACGACCGAGGCGGCCAAGGGCATGACCGTGGCCGCTCACGGCTCGACCTTCGGCGGCAACCCGCTGGCCATGGCGGTCGGCAAGGCGGCCTTCGACCTGATCAACTCGCCCGAGACGCTGGACAATGTGAACGCCGTCTCCGGCTTCCTGACCCAGCAGCTGAACGGCCTGAAAGACCGCTTCCCGGACATCATCGTCGATATCCGCGGCAAGGGCCTGCTGATCGGGATCAAGCTGATCCCGAACAATCGCGAGTTCATGGTTCTGGCGCGCGACGAGCATCTGCTGGTCGCCGGCGGCGGCGACAACTGCGTGCGCCTGCTGCCGCCGCTGAACCTGACCATCGAGGAAGCCCGCGAAGCCATCGCCAAGCTGGAAAAGGCTTGCGAGGCCGCTCGCGCCAAGGCCTCGGCCTGACACTCTGAACCTTTGAAATCGCCCGCTTTGACTCGCCGGAGCGGGCGTGAGGGATTTGGCCCATGACCGCCCCCCGCCACTTCATCGACCTGTGGAAGCTGGACGGCCCGACGCTGCGCCTGCTGCTCGAGGACGCCAAGGCCCGCAAGACCGCCCGCAAGGGCTGGCCGCAGGGCAAGGTCGACGCCGACGCGCCGGCTAAGGACCGCGTGCTGTCGATGATCTTCCAGAAGAACTCGACCCGCACCCGCTTCTCGTTCGACGCCGCCATGCGCCAGCTGGGCGGCTCGGCCATAATCTCGACCTCGTCCGACATGCAGCTGGGCCGCGGCGAGACGATCGAGGACACCGCCAAGGTGCTGTCGCGGATGGTCGACGCGGTGATGATCCGCGCCAACAGCCACGCCGACGTCGAGCGCTTCGCTCAGGTCTCGACCGTGCCGGTCATCAACGGCCTGACCGACAAGAGCCACCCGTGCCAGATCATGGCCGACATCCTCACGATCGAGGAGCATCGCGGCGACATCGGCGGCAAGACGATCGCCTGGGTCGGCGACGGCAACAACGTCTGCTCCAGCTTCATCCACGCCGCGCCGCTGCTGGGTTTCGAGCTGAAGATCGCCTGTCCGGCGGTCTATCACGCCGACCTGCACGACCTGGCCCGCGCCGAGAACCTGCAGGGCAAGGTCAGCATGACGACCGACCCGCAGGAGGCCGTGCGCGGCGCCGACGTCGTCGTGGCCGACACCTGGGTCTCGATGGGCGACACCGATCATGACGAGCGTCTGGCGGCGCTGGAGCCCTATCAGGTCGATGACAAGCTGATGGACCTGGCCAAGGGCGACGGCGTGTTCCTGCACTGCCTACCGGCCCACCGGGGCGAGGAGGTCACGGACGAGGTTCTGGACGGCCCGCGCTCGCTGGTCTGGGACGAGGCCGAAAACCGCATCCACGCCCAGAAGTCGGTTCTGGCCTGGGCGTTTGGCGCGATCGGCTAAATCTGGAAGAGGGCGCCGGCCAGCGCCCGGTTGGACTGCGCTGGCCGACTGCGCCGGCGCGTATGGGCAAAAGCGACGGCCCCC
>JAYRLX010000477.1:0-2671 GCA_041905125.1 Caulobacter sp.
AGGAATTCCAGCGCCTGGCGCATGTCGAAGGCCGCGCCGTCATCTGCGTGACCCACGACGAAGGCTTCGCCGAGGCGGCGGATCGGCGGATCCGGATGCTGGACGGCCGGATTGTCGACGAGAACTAGGCCGCGACGCGCGCGTCCAGGGCCTCTAGTCGGACCAGGATCCGATCCAGCGTCGAGCGCTTGACCGGCTTGCCATCGCGCAGCTTGGTCCAGGTGGTCTCGCTGATGGCGTAGCACGCGAACAGATGCTCACGCGTGACGGCCGGCAGCCGCGCGCGCAGACGCTGGAAGATTTCTCGGGAAGCAGTGACGGTTTCAGCCATGGGATAGCGTGGAGCAGTTACGCACGAGAAGATGTCTCTACCGCGTCCCTATGACGGTCTTGTTGGTCGGCCATATTTCAACGCTGTTACGCAAGGCCAAGTTTCCGACGAAATCGTCGTGCGTGGCGACCTGCGGCTATCTTGTGGGCGCGCTCAGTTGGAAACGCATGCCGTCATAGCCCGGCTCCACCCCAGGCGGCAGGCGCGCGGCCAAAGCGTTGTAGTCCAGATCGATATGCAGGTTCGTCAGGATCGCGCGTTTGGGCTTGGCCCGCGCGATCCATTCCAAGGCGAGTTCGACATGGGCGTGGGTCGGGTGCGGCGTCCAGCGCAGGGCGTCGACGATCCAGACTTCGAGATCGGCCAGATCGGCCCAGCTGGCGTCGGGTATCGCCCGCACGTCGGGCGTATAGGCGACGTCGCCGATCCGATAGCCCACGGCGCGCACCTCGCCATGGTCGACGTCGAAGGTGTGGACGGAGATGTCGCCGCTGGGTCCCGAGATTTCGAAATCATGGCCGAGTGGCGGCAACAGCCTGGGCTCGCAGATGGCTGGATAGCCGCCGCGGGTATGGAAGATGTATTCGAAGCGCTTCAGCAGACCATCGTGCGTCGCCTGGTCCATATAGGTCGGGATGCGGACGCGCTGGTTCAGGAAGAAGGGGCGCAGGTCATCGATGCCGTGGGCCTGGTCGGCGTGGTCGTGGGTGAACAGCGCCGCGTCCATGCGCCGGACGTTGGCGACCGCCGTCTGAAGGCGGAGATCCGGGGCGGTGTCGATGATGACCGTGGTCTGGTGGGTCCGACCGCCCTCGCCCAGGCGCCGCACCAGGAGCGAGCAGCGCGAGCGATGGTTCTTCGGCTCCGCCGGATCACAGTCGCCCCAGTTACCGTCGGCGCGGGGAACGCCGCCGGATGAGCCGGAGCCCAGGATGGTGAACTCCAGCGTCGCGGTCATGGGCGAGGGATCCGGTCGAACAGGGCGAAGAAGGCGTCTTCGGTGCGTTGCTCGGTCTCGGACCGGCTCCAGCCCCGAATTTCGGCCAGCTTGTCGTAGATGTGCGGCAGATAGGCCGGCTCGTTGCGGCGCCCGCGCATCGGGACCGGGGCCAGATAGGGGCAGTCGGTCTCGACGATGATGCGATCGGCCGGCATGTCGCGGATCACCGCCCTCACCTCCTCGGCCGCCTTGAAGGTGGCGATGCCCGAGACCGAAAACCAGGCGCCAAGGTCGGCGGCGCGTCGGGCCAGTTCCGGACCGCTGGTGTAGCAGTGCATCAGGATCTTGAACGGCCCGGCGGCGTGTTCCGCCTCCAGGATCTCCCCCATGACCTCGTCGGCTTCGCGGGTGTGCACAACGAGCGGCAGGCCGCTTTCCCGCGCGGCGATGCAGTGCTGGCGAAAGACTTCCGCCTGAACCTCGCGCGGCGAGAGGTCGTAGTGAAAGTCGAGTCCGCACTCGCCGATGCCGATCACGCGCGGACGGCTGGCCAGCTCGACCAGGCGCGCGGCGGTCAGGCCAGGATCTTCCTTGGCTTCGTGGGGATGCGTGCCGACCGTGCACCAGATGTCGGGCTCGGCCATGGCGATTTCGTGCACCGCCTCGAAGGACGAGACCTTGTCGCAGATGGTGACCATCAGGCTGATACCGGCCTCGCGGGCCCGGGCGATCACGGCGTCGCGATCCTCGGCGAACTGGGGCGCGTGGAGATTCACATGGCTGTCGATGAGCATGCGGCTCACATCGCCGCCTTGGCCGCCGCGCGCAAGTCCGAGATGACGCTCCAGAACACATCGCCCCGGTCGAGGTTCACGGCCTCGGCCTCGCCCGGCACGCTGGACAGACGCTCCCAGGCGGCCGCCCAGCGGTCGAGGCCAGGCGAATTCTTGCCGTCGGTGGCGACCTGGGTCGCGAAGATCCGCACCTGGTCGGCCATGCGGTCCATCAAAAGCTCGAACCGCGCCGCGCCCTCCGCGCCGCGGAACGTATCGGCCATGGCCAGCAGCGCCCCTTCGTCGATCTTCGGCAGACCGCGTAGGATCTCGTTGGCCGCGTCGTCCATGGCGATCGCGCCGGCGGCCGCCAGCTGCAGCGCTTTGCCGGGCGCGCCGTGCGCCATCCGCGCCAGACGCTCGGCGTCCCTGTGGGGCAGGTCGGCCATACGCTCGACCATGTCCGCCGCGGCCGGCACGCCCGGCGCGGGAACCGGCAGGCGGCGGCAGCGCGAGCGGATGGTCGGCAGCAGCTTGCCCGGAGCGTGGCTGATCAGCAGGATCACCCCGCGTGGCGGCGGCTCCTCCAGCGTCTTCAGCACCGCGTTGGCGGCGTTGACGTTCAGG
>JAYRLX010000478.1:0-2662 GCA_041905125.1 Caulobacter sp.
ACCCCGCGCGTCGAGGGCTCACCGGATAACGGCTGCGCGGAGCGTCTGGCTTCGTCGAAACGGTACACATACTTCAAACCTCCGGACGGATGTCCGGCGCTCCGCGTCCCTTCCAGCACCTTCAGCGAGCAGTCGCGTGAAGCCGAGACGTCGTGGTCCCACCGTTGGGATTGAGCGGAAAAGCGCCTTCACGAGAAGGGCGATAACGCCCTAACCTGGGCCCAACGATAAGACGGGGAGGAGCCGATGATCCCAGGGCTCATGCAGAGCGCGCCGCTGATGATCAGCGGCATACTGACCTACGCCGCCCAGGCGCATGGGTCGCGCGAGATCGTCTCGCGGCTGATCGACGAGCCGATCTGGCGCTACGACTACGCGGGCCTGGCCCGCCGCGCCGCCCAGGCCGCCCACGCCCTGCACCGCCTCGGCGTCGCGCCCGGCGACCGGGTGACCTCCCTGGCCTGGAACACCCACCGCCACCTCGAGCTGTTCTACGCCGTTCCCGGCGTCGCCGCGGTGCTGCATACCGCCAATCCTCGCCTGTCCGACGAGCAGATCGCCTATACGATCGACCACGCCGGCAGCCGCGTCCTGTTCTTCGAGCGCAACTTCCTGCCGCTGGTCGAGCGCATCGCGCCCCGCCTGGCGTCCGTGACCACCTTCGTCATGCTTTCGGACGAGGCGCGGACCGAACCGGGCGCGGTCGGCGCGATCTGCTACGAAGCGCTGATCGCCGGCGAGCCCGAGACGATCGGCTGGCCCTCCTTCGACGAGAACGCCGGCGCCTTCCTCTGCTACACCTCTGGCACGACCGGAGATCCGAAGGGCGTGCTCTACTCGCACCGAGCTGTGGTGCTGCACGCCATGGCCGGCGGCCTGAACAGCGCGTTCGGCTTCACGGCCTTCGACGTCGCCATGCCCTGCTCCAGCCTGTACCACGCCACGGCCTGGGGCGTGCCGTTCAGCGCGCCCATCTGCGGCGCCAAGCTGGTGCTGCCCGCCGACCGGATGGACGGCGCCTCGCTGCATGAACTGATCGAGAGCGAGGGCGTCACCTTCACCGGCGGGGTGCCCACGATCTGGACGATGTACCTGGACTGGCTGGAAAGGAGCCATGCCGCACCCACCACGCTCAAGCGCGTGGTGATCGGCGGCAGCGCGGTGCCGCGCGCCATGGCCGAGACCTTCAAGCGCCGCTACGGCGTCCAGGTGCTGCAGATCTGGGGCATGACCGAGACCTGTCCGATCGGCGTCGTCGCCACTCCGACGCCGTCCCTGGCGGCGCTGGGCGAGGACGCCATGGACGAGGCGATCTGGACCCGCCAAGGGCGGCTGCAGTTCGGCATCGAGCTGAAGGTCGAGACCGAGGACGGCGCCGAGGCGCCCTGGGACGGCCAGACATCCGGCGCGCTGAAGGTGCGCGGCCCGTGGGTGGTCCAGCGCTACTTCCGCAAGGATCACGACGCCACCGACGACGACGGCTGGTTCGACACCGGCGACATCGCCACGCTGGACGCCAACGGCTTCATGCGCATCACCGACCGCCAGAAGGACGTGATCAAATCCGGGGGGGAATGGATCAGTTCGATCGACCTGGAGAACGTCGCGGTTGGTTGCCCGGGCGTGAAGATCGCCGCCGTGATCGGCGTGCCCCATCCGAAATGGGAAGAACGCCCCTTGCTGGTCATCGAGCCGCACGAGGGCGCCGCCGTCACCAAGGCCGCCGTTCTGGCCTATCTGGCGCCCAGGATCGTCAAGTGGTGGACGCCCGACGACGTGGTCTTCGCGCCGGTGCCGCTGACCGCGACCGGCAAGATCGACAAGAAGGTCCTGCGCGAGGCTTGGCGCGCCCATTTGGGCGGCTAGAGCTTGAGCCGCCAGCTCTCCGAAACCAGCCCCTCGCCGAAGCCGTCGAAAGGCCAGCTGTCCTCCAGCACGAAGCCGAAGCGGGCATAGTGGCGGCGGGCCGGCAGCAGGTTGCTCTGGGTCCACAGGACGACCTCGGCGTAGCCCGCCTCGCGCGCGAAGGCCAGGCAGGCCGAGATCAGGGCCTCGCCAACGCCCAGCCCGCGCGCCGAGGGTTCGACCAGCAGCAGGCGCAGGCGGCCGACCGTGTCGCTCTCGCGGACCAGCATGATCGAGCCGACCTTGCGGCCCTCATGCTCGGCGATCCAGCAGGCTTCTCGAGCGGGATCGAAGGTTTTGACATAGTCGGCGATCACCCCGGCCACCACGCCCTCGAAGCGATGGTCCCAGCCCTGTTCGGCGGCGTAAAGCTCACCGTGCCGCTGGACGATCCAGCCCAGATCTCCGGGCGCGGGCGGGCGCAGCGTGATCATGCCTTCAACAGCGCCTTCAGCCTGAACAGATCGCGCGTCATGGCCGCCAGCCCTTGACTGTGATTGCTGATGCGCCGGGATTCGAACACGTCTAGTCCACCGTCATCTGGGTCTGCGTGACCACCGCGACCAGCTTGCCATCTTCGCCTTCGATGCGCGTGACCCAGATGCTGGAGCGCCGGCCGATGTGCAGCGGCGTCGCCGCGGCCTTCACCGTCGTCCCCACGGCGGCGGGCGCGATGAAGTTGGTCTTGCTCTCCAGCGTCGTGGTCCGCTTGCCCTCCGGCGTCGACAGGAACGCGCCGATGGCGCCCAGCGTATCG
>JAYRLX010000479.1:0-2656 GCA_041905125.1 Caulobacter sp.
CACGCCAGCTTCTCGCCTCGCCGCGCGAGGAGCGGACAAGGCGTTTCCTGGCTAGATCGGGCGTGCTGCAGTAGTTCCTTGGTAGCCTTAATTTGGCCCACGGGACGCTTCACGACCTGTGCGTCTACGCCGAGTGTTTCCAGGGCGAGGACAGCGTGAAGCCTTACATCGAACTCAAGGGCGCCTCGGGCGCCGTCTACCGCTACAAGCTCGCCGAAAACGGCGACCCGGCGACCACGATCGCCGGCAACTATGTCTATGTCGACGCCAAGGGAACGGTGGTCTACGCGGGCGAGGCCAACAACCTGATCGACGCCAAGAACCGCTGGTCCGAAGCCTATGCTCGCCATGGCGCGACCTGGCTCTACACCCGCCTGAACGTCTCGGGCGCGTCGCGCGCGGACGAATATTCCGACATCGTGATCGCCCTGCAGCCGGTGATGAACAAGGGCGCCTGAGGCGAAGGCTGCGGATGGGCGCGGACGCGGCTAAGGTCGCGGCAGATGCGCCCGGAGATTCTCTTTCCCCTGTTCACCTCGGTGTCCACGCTCAAGGGCGTGGGCCCGCGCGTCGCGCCGCTGGTCGAGAAACTGGCGGGGCCGCTCGTGCGCGACGTGCTGTTCACCGCGCCCACCGGCCTGATTCGCCGCAGCGTCACCACGGTGGACCAGGCGACCGAGGGACAGGTCCAGACCTTCGTCGTCACGATCGACGCCCACCAGCCGCCACACCGCTTGGGCCAGCCTTGGAAGATCCGCGCCTGGGATGGCACGGGCTTCCTCACGCTCATCTGGTTCAAGGGCCACGGCCCGCATTTGGAGCGCCAGCATCCCAAGGGCGCGCGGCGCGCGGTCAGCGGCAAGGTCGAGCGCCCGGAAGGCTTCGCCTCGGAACTCCAGATCGCCCACCCCGACTACATCGTCGCCGAGGAACGCGCCGGCGACATTCCCGAGGTCGAGACCGTCTATCCCGCGACCGCCGGCCTGCCGTCGCGCACCTTCCGCAAGTTCGCCCTCGAGGCGCTGGAGCGCGCGCCGGAGCTGCCAGAATGGCAGGACGCGGCCTGGCGCGAGCGCGAGCGCCTGCCCGCCTGGCGCGAGGCGCTGGCGGCCCTGCACGCGCCCGCCAGCGAGGCGGACCTGTCGCCGCTGGCCCGCCCGCGTCGACGGCTCGCCTATGACGAACTGCTGGCCCACCAGCTGGCCCTGGCTCAGCGCAAGGCCGCGCGGCGATCGCATCCTGGGCCGCTGATTCCGGCCGGACCGCTGTCGGACGCGGCCGAGAAGGCCCTGCCCTTCAAGCTGACCGGCGCCCAGATCAGGTCGTTGTCCGAAATCCGGGGCGACCTGATCTCCGGCGAGCGGATGAGCCGGCTGCTGCAGGGCGACGTCGGCTCGGGCAAGACCGTGGTCGCCATGCTGGCCATGGCCGACGCGGCCAGCGCCGGTCTGCAGTCGGCCCTGATGGCGCCGACCGAGATCCTGGCGCGCCAGCACTTCGAGACCATCGCCGGACCGCTGGAGGCGCTAGGCCTGTCGGTGATCCTGCTGACCGGCCGCGACAAGGGCGCGGGCCGCGCGGCCAAGCTCGCCGGTCTCGCGGACGGAACCCACCATATCGCGGTCGGCACCCACGCTCTTTTCCAGGACGACGTCGTCTTCAAGAGCCTGGCCCTGACGATCATCGACGAGCAGCACCGCTTCGGCGTCAATGAACGTCGTCGCCTGCAGGACAAGGGCCCGCCCGGCGTCGACTGGGGCGTCCACCTCTTGGCCATGTCGGCGACGCCGATCCCGCGCACCCTGGAGCTGACCGTGTTCGGCGATCTCGACGTCTCGCGCATCGACGAGAAGCCGCCCGGCCGCACGCCCGTCGCCACCCGCGCCGCGCCGACGCCACGCGTGCCGGAAATCGTCGAGCGCCTGCGCGCGGCGATCGCCGGCGGCGCCCAGGCCTTCTGGATCTGTCCCCTGGTCTCGGAGTCAGACAAGGTCGACCTGCGCGCCGCCGAGGACCGCGCCGCCGACCTCGCCCGCCACCTGCCGGGCGTCGGCTTGGTGCACGGCCAGATGCCGCCGGCCGAGAAGGACGCGGTCATGCAGCGCTTTGTCGACGGCGAGGTCAGCGTGCTGGTCGCCACGACGGTGGTCGAAGTCGGGGTCAACGTGCCCAACGCCAGCATCATGGTCATCGAGCACGCCGACCGCTTCGGCCTGGCCCAGCTGCACCAGCTGCGTGGGCGCGTCGGCCGGGGGACGCGCGAGAGCTCGTGCGTGCTGCTGTACGACCCGCCCCTGTCCGAGGTCGCCCAGAAGCGCCTCGACATCCTGCGCCGCAGCGACGACGGCTTCGAGATCGCCGAGAAGGACCTGGAGCTGCGCGGCGGCGGCGATCCGCTGGGCCTGAAGCAGAGCGGCTTCCCAGCCTATCGCCTGGCCGACCCGGTGACGCACCGCGACCTGATCGCCGTGGCGGCCGACGACGCGCGGCTGATCCTGGCGCGCGATGCAGAGCTCGCCTCGCCGCGCGGCCAGGCGCTGCGGATGCTGCAGGAACTGTTCGACTGGAAGCCGGTCTCGTCGCTGAACGAAGCCGGTTAGTGCGCCGCCGCGCCCTTGCGGTGATGCCAAAGGTGCATGAGACCGGCGAGAACGCC
>JAYRLX010000046.1:0-13745 GCA_041905125.1 Caulobacter sp.
TGCGCGGGTCCAGCAGCGCCGCCGCGCCCCAGGCGCAGGCCGCCGCCGCCAGCATCGCGCCCAGCAGGGACGGGATGCGATAGGCCCAGATCTGGCGGTTCTCGGCGTCCGAGAAGGTCTTCACCGCCACCGCCTGCAGCCAGTGGATGCCGACCGGCTTCTTGAAGCGCGGCTGGTCCTGGAACTTGATGACGACGTAGTCGCCGGTCTCCAGCATCTGCGAGGTGGCCTGGGCGAAGCGGGACTCGTCACGGTCCAGCGGCGGCATGGCCAGAAGGCCGGGCAGGCCGGCGATCAAGGCGACCAAGGCGGCGAACAGAGGGCCGCGCCACCCTCGGCTCCAATCATCCAGGCGAGATTCAAGCGTCATGGCGCCTGGAATAGCACGATCTTTCCCGAAGCAACTTTTGCTGTATGAGGAGGCGATGAACGACACCGTCTCGCCGACGCCCGATTTCTCCGTCGTCGTCCCCGTCTTCGACGAGGGCGAGGCCGCCCCGAAGCTGGCGCGCGAGATCGCCGCGGCCTTCGCCGGCGAGCGCTACGAGATGATCTTCGTCGACGACGCCAGCCGCGACGACACCAAGGCCCGCCTGATCGCCTTGAAGGCCGAGATTCCGCAGCTGCGCGTGCTGGGCCATCGCAAGAACTCGGGTCAGAGCCGCGCGGTGCGCAGCGGCGTCCTGGCCGCGCGCGGCCCGATCGTCATCACCCTGGATGGCGACGGCCAGAACGATCCGGCCGACGCGCCGCGCCTCGCCAAGGCCCTGGCGGCCGGTCCCGCGACCCTGGCCCTGGTCGGCGGCGAGCGCGTGAAGCGCCAGGACAGCAACGCCAAGCGCTTCGCCTCGAAGTTCGGCAACGGCGTGCGCAAGCGCCTGCTGAAAGACACCGCCAACGACACCGGCTGCGGCCTGAAGGCCTTCCGCCGCGAGGCGTTCCTGCGCCTGCCGTACTTCGATCACATCCACCGCTATATCCCGGCCCTGATGCTGCGCGAGGGCTATGAGGTCGCGTTCCAGCCGGTGAATCACCGGCACCGCGAGACGGGCGTGTCGAAGTACACCAACCTCGGGCGGCTCAAGGCCTCGATCTCGGACCTGTTGGGCGTGATGTGGCTGCAGTCGCGGGCCCGCAATCCGCAAGGCGTCGACGAGGCCTGACAGGCCGACCTGAGTCGAAAGGTCGCGCCGGCTTCACCCGGCCACAAAATCCCGTTAGGCCTTTAACCACCACGACGCCGGGGGCGCTGTCGAAGGGGGAAGTTCGATGTTCGCCGCGGTTCCGCTGCTGGCCCTGCCGGTCCTGGTCTACAACCTGATCGTCCTGACCCTGCCGAACGGCTTCAAGGCCGCCTGTTCACGATCCGGATGACCTCGGGCGCGGGCTGGGCCGTCAGCCTGGCTGACCTGCTGCTGGCCGCTTCGCTGGTCGTGCTGTTCGTCGAGCTTCTGAAGTCGGCCAACAGCAAGCGGCTGGCGATCGTCAACCACTCGCTGTCGATGGTGCTGTTCATCGTCTGCCTGGTCGAGTTCCTGCTGCTGCCGGCCTTCGCGACCTCGACCTTTTTCCTGCTGGCCCTGATGGTGCTGCTGGACGTGCTGGCCGGCTTTATCGTCACCATCGTCGCGGCCCGTCGGGACGTCGATTTCGGCGATTAAGGCCTATTCCGGAAAGCCGCCCGTCTGGCGCAGCGCCTCGCCCAGGGCCATGGCGGCCGTGGTCGCCAGGTTCATCGAGCGGGTCTCCGGGCGGATCGGAATGACGATGCGGCCCTGCGCCGCCGCGTGGACCTCGTCGGGGGCGCCGCGACTCTCGTTGCCGAACAGCAGGGTGTCTCCCGGTTCGAACGAGAACCTGTGAAATGGTGTCGCACCCCGCGTCGTGAACAGCAGAAGCCGCCCGTCAACGCGTTCCGGCGCCTTAAGGAATGTCTCCCAGCTGTCGTGCCGCTTGAGGTGCGCGAGAGGCCCATAATCCAGGGCGGCGCGCTTCAAGCTCTTGTCATCCAAAGGAAAACTGCACGGCTCGATCACATCGAGGCCGACGCCGAAGCAGGCGGAAAGACGAATGGCCGCCCCGACGTTTTGGGGAATGCCTGGTTGAAAAAGTGCGATGCGCATAATAAGCGAACCAACCACAAGGGCAGCAGGGGCTTTGCCACGAATCGAAAGGACTTGCGGACTTCGTCCGCGCGTCCGATAGGACGATCCGACCGCTGCCTTGTGGCGGAGATCCGCTTGCGGGTCGAGTAAGATATGGCGCCGGAAGGCGCTCCTCCTGGCCGGCCGTCAACGCGGCGCGGCGGAATCGAAGGGTGACGTAAGGTGGCCGACACCGCCGTGGGCGCAACGACCGAGCCGGAACACGGGAGCGATCCCTCCCGGCGCGACTTCATTCACATCGCCGCGATCGCGGCCGCCGCCGGCGGCGCAGCGACCCTGGTCTGGCCGTTCATCGATCAGATGAACCCGTCCGCGGATACGCGGGCCCTGGCCTCGACCGAGTTCGACCTGACCAAGGTCGCCGAGGGTCAGCAGGTCACGATCAAGTGGCGCGGTAAGCCGCTGTTCGTGCGCAACCGCACCAAGGCCGAGATCGCCAAGGCCGTCGCCGACGACGGCGCGGCGATGAAGGATCCGGAAAAGGATTCGGCGCGCGTGAAGCCGGGCAAGTCCCAATGGCTGATCGTCGGCGGCAACTGCACCCACCTGGGCTGCGTGCCGACCTTCGGCGGCGGCGAGTACGGCGGCTGGTTCTGCCCGTGCCACGGCTCGGTCTACGACACCTCGGGTCGTATCCGTAAGGGCCCCGCGCCCAAGAACCTCGTGGTTCCGGAATACGCCTTCCTCTCCGACACCAAGGTCAAGATCGGCTAAGCGAGATGAGCGGACATTCGACCTATCAACCCAAGACCGGTTTCGAGCGCTGGCTCGACGCCCGTCTGCCGATCGTGCGTCTGGGCTACGACTCGTTCGTCGACTACCCCACGCCGCGTAACCTGAACTACTGGTGGACCTTCGGCGGCATCCTGTCGCTGTGCCTGGCCTCCCAGCTGATCACCGGCATCATCCTGGTGATGCACTACACGCCGAGCGCCGCCGGCGCCTTCGCGTCGGTCGAGCACATCATGCGCGACGTGAACTACGGCTGGCTGATCCGCTACATGCACGCCAACGGCGCGTCGATGTTCTTCATCGCCGTCTACATCCACATGCTGCGCGGCCTGTACTACGGCTCCTACAAGGCGCCCCGCGAAGTGCTGTGGCTGCTGGGCTGCGTGATCTACCTCCTGATGATGGCGACCGCCTTCATGGGCTACGTCCTGCCCTGGGGCCAGATGTCGTTCCACGGCGCCGTCGTGATCACCAACCTGTTCGGCGCCCTGCCGCTGGTCGGCGAAAGCATCACCACCTGGCTGTGGGGCGGCTTCGCGGTCGACAACCCGACCCTGAACCGCTTCTTCTCGCTGCACTACCTGCTGCCCTTCATGATCGCGGGCGTCGTGATCCTGCACATCTGGGCGCTGCACGTGGTGGGCCAGAACAACCCGACCGGCGTCGAGCCGAAGTCGAAGGCCGACACCGTGCCCTTCACGCCGTACGCGACGGTGAAGGACGGCTTCGCGATGAGCGTCTTCCTCATCCTCTTCGCCTTCTTCGTCTTCTACATGCCCAACGCCCTGGGCCACGCCGACAACTACATCGAAGCCAACCCGCTGGTGACGCCGTCGCACATCGTTCCGGAATGGTACTTCCTGCCGTTCTACGCGATCCTGCGCGCCGTGCCGGACAAGCTGATGGGCGTGCTGGCCATGTTCGGCGCCATCGCCTGCCTGTTCGCCCTGCCGTGGCTGGACACCTCGAAGGTGCGCTCGATGCGCTACCGCCCGACCGCGAAGATCTACTTCGTGTTCTTCCTGGTGGCCTCCTGCGTCCTGGGCGTCTGCGGCGCCAAGCTGCCCGACGATCCGGTGATCCCGCACCTGACCACCTTCCAGCTGATGGGCTCCGACCTGAACAGCTTCGTGTGGCTCTCGCGCGTCGCCGCTCTCTACTACTTCGCTTTCTTCCTGGTCGTGCTGCCGGTCCTGGGTCTGGTCGAGAAGACCCTGCCCGTGCCGGACTCGATCGCCTCGCCGGCCCTGTCGGCCGACGCCAACAAGGGTTGATCCCGATGCTCCGCAAACTCTCGGTTATCGCGGCGGCGGCGGGTCTCCTGGTCGCCGGCGCCGCCAGCCCGGCCCTCGCCTCGGGCGGCGCCCTGGAAGCCAAGGACGTCCACTGGTCGTTCGAAGGCCCGTTCGGCAAGTTCGACCAGGCCCAGCTGCAACGCGGCTTCAAGGTCTATCGCGAGGTCTGCTCGGCCTGCCACTCGCTGAAGCTGGTGGCGTTCCGCAACCTCGGCGACAAGGGCGGGCCCTTCTATAACGAGAAGTACCCGAACTCGAACGACAACCCGTGGGTCAAGGCGATCGCCAAGGACTACGAGGTCGCCGACATCGATGGTGAGACCGGCGACGCCATCAAGCGTCCGGCCACCAGCGCCGACCACTTCCCGGGCCCGTTCGCCAACGAAGCCGCGGCCCGCGCCTCGAACGGCGGCGCTCTGCCGCCGGACATGTCGCTGCTGGCCAAGGCTCGCGAAGAGGGTCCGGCTCACATCTATTCGATCGTGACCGGCTATGTGACTCCGCCCAAGGGCCTGACGGTCCCGACCGGCGGTCACTACAACCCCTACTTCCCGGGCGACCTGAGCTCGGCCTGGCACGGCAGCCATGAACACGTCCCGCCGGGTGGCTTCATCGCCATGGCGCCGCCGCTGAAGGACGGTCTGGTCTCGTTCGACGACGGCACCAAGTCGACCCTCGACCAGCAGGCCAAGGACGTCTCGGCTTTCCTGATGTGGGCCGCCGAGCCCAAGCTGGAAGAGCGCAAGCAGACCGGCTTCGCCGTGCTGATCTACCTCGTCCTGCTGAGCGGCCTGCTGTACGCCAGCTACAAGGCCGTGTGGCGCAACGAGTCGCACTAAGCGACCCGACGCTGTCGAATACGGAAAGGCCCGGTGGAAACACCGGGCCTTTTCTTTTGTCTCGATCAGTTCGCGACCGACAAGGTGCGCCCCTCGGCGTCCAGCCTCAGGCGGTGGCGCGCCCATAGACCGGTTCCCAGGGTCCCGCTGACGCCTTCGGGCAGGTCGTCGGCCAGGGTGGCCGGCACGTTCTCAGCCAGGACGCCGCCGATCGACAGAGCCCGCAGCCGCGCCGGAGCCTTGTGGCGCGCCGCCGGGTCCAGCTTGCCGCTGGCGGCGGCGTCGCGGGTCGAAAGGCGCGTCATAGCCGTGGAGGCCGTGTCGATCGCGAAGGCCCCGTAGAAGGCGCGGGGACCGTCGCTGACGCCCGCGGCCACCGTGGGCAGGCCCTCGATCATCGAGACCGGGAACACCACCTGGCGCCGGGCGCGCCAGGGTCGGTCGATGCGCAGCCGGCAACGGGCGAAGTCGATCTCGACGCTGTGGCCGGCCAGGACGTCCATGCCGATGACGCCGGCGATCGGCGTGACGAAGCCCGCGCCCCGCGCGTCGAGATTGGCGATCCTGACCGAGACGGCGACCGCCTTCAGGCCCGCCACACGCACCGGCGCCATGATCTCGGGGTCGAGAAAGCCCTCCATCTGCGCCTTGGTCTCATGCAGCAGTGTCCGCGGAGCCGAGAGGTCGATCACATAGTCGCCGGCCATGTCGCCGATCACCGCCGGGGCCACGACCGCGCCGTTCTCGAACCAGCAGTCCGTCTCGCCGGCGTAGGCGACGCCGGCCCAGCACAGGGCCGCACAGGCGGAAATCAGGAACGCGCGACGCGACATGACGCGACCTTAGCTCAGCCGTTCGGGACGCGCGACGGTCTCGACAGCCTCGGCAAACACCGTTCATCATGTCGTCGGAAGGGGCGGGGGCCATGACCAGCAACGAGGATCCGCATCGGGAGGCCGCCAAGCGCCTCGACGCGTTCGTGGACGCGGCCTTCGCCTTCGCGGTCACCCTGCTGATCATCGCCAGCGGCGACAAGACCGCGAGCATGGCCGACCTGCGCCTCGCGCTAGGCCGCATACCCGCCTCCATGGGCGCCTTCGCCCTGATCACGATGTTCTGGCTGGCCTATCGCGATTTCGGGCGCCGGGTTCCCGGGCGCGACGCCTGGCTGACGCTGAACGCCCTGGCGATCGTCTTCACCGTCCTGGTCTATGTCTTCCCGCTGCGCATGCTGGTCGAGTCGGGCTTCGTCTGGTTGTCGGGCGGTCGTCTGCCCGGGGCCGAGATGATCCACACCCTGGCCGATCTGAGCGACCTTTTCAGGATCTATGGCGTCGGCTTCGCCCTGCTGGCGGGACTGTTCGCGGCGCTCTACTGGCGTGCGGCGCGAGACGGGACAGCCCTTGGCGTCGCGCCGGCGGATGTCGCCTGGGTCCGAACCAGCCTGGAGATCTGGGCGCTGTCGGCCGGCGCGGGCCTGTTGTCGGCGCTGCTGACCCTCGCCCCGCTCGCCAAGGCCCCGTGGCTGCCCGGCCTGGCCTACTGGCTCATTCCGGCGGGCGTGGCTCTTCGCGATCCCATCGCGCGCCGCCTGACCCGCAAACCCGCCTCGGAGGCTTCTGGAGCGTCTTCGTAGAGTTCGCGTTCAGGCCTCGCCCTTGCCGCCGCCCGAGCGCTGGAACAGCTGGAAGGTGCGCAGCAGCGCCAGGTGAGCGCTGTCGGGATGGTGGCCGCTGGGTGCGACGAAGGCGTGGCCGGCTTCGTACAGATAGATCGGCAGCTCGGGATGAGCCTTGCGGATCGCCTCGACGTCGGCCAGCGGGATCATCGGGTCGGTCTTGCCGAAGTGCAGGATGGTCGGGACCTTGGGCGTCTCGTCCTTGTAGGCCGCGATGTCGCCGCCATAGAAGGCCGCCACCGCCGTCAGGCCCTCGCAGCGACACGCGGCCAGCCAAGCCGTCGTGCCGCCATAGCAGAAGCCCATGGCGAAAACCGGGCCCTCCAGCGCCTCGATCGTCGCCTGGACCCGGGGCAGGGCCGAGACGCCCCAGCCGGTCAGGCGGCCCATCTCCATGCGCGCGTCCAGGATCGCGGGGTCGGTGTCGGCCACGGGGAACTCGGCGTCCGCCGCGTCGATCAGGCTCGGGACGATCACCTCGTAACCCTGCTCGGCCAGGCGAGCAGACAGCTCGCGCAGGTGCGGGGTGACGCCCCAGATGGCGTGCAACATCACCACGCCGCCGCGCCGGGCCTCCTGGGCCGGTTCATGCCAGGCCGAGAACGGCGCGCCGTCGCGCGTGGCCAGGGCGATCCGCTGTCCCATCACACGGCTCCGTGCTCGGCGAAGAAGGCGACGGTCCGCTCACGAGCGAGCTCAGCGTCCGCGAGGTCGCTATCGGGTCGGCCGTCGTTGTTGAAGCCGTGTCCGCTGTTCTCATAGACGTGGACCGGAACCTCGGGATGGGCGGTCCAGATGGCGGCCTTCACCTCCTCGGCGGGGATGTAAGGATCCTTGGCGCCGAGGTGGACGATCACCGGCGCTTTCAGCGCGAACTTGGCCATGCCAGCGACCTGGCCGCCGTAGTAACTCGACGCCGCCGACAGGCCCTCGCAGCGGGCGGCCGCCAGCCAGGCCATGGTCCCGCCGTAGCAGTAGCCGACCACGAAGACCGGTCCGCGGTCCTTCAGGACGTCGATGCAGGCCTGGATGTCGCCCATGGCGTTGTCGGGTCCGTTGGCCAGGGCCAGCTCCCGGCCGCGCGCGAAGCCGGCCTCGTCGTGCAGGGCGGTGAAGCCCTTCTCGCCGCGATCGAACATCGACGGGGCCAGCACCTCGAAGCCCCGCGCCGCCCAGCGCGCGACGTCCGGCTGGACATACTGGTCGAGGCCGAAGATCTCCTGGATCACGATCACCCCGCCCCTCCTGCCTTCTTGGGGGCGCTGGCCTTCGGGTTGGGCGTGCAGGGCGGTGAAGGAAAAGCCGTCGTGGGCGGCGGTCAGGGTGATCATCTCGGCCATACGCTATTCCCCAATGAGAAACGGCCGGGGCGTCTCCGCTCCGGCCGCTGTTTTCTGAATGCTTAGACGTTGAAGCGGAAGTGCATCACGTCGCCGTCCTTGACGACGTATTCCTTGCCTTCGGCCCGCATCTTGCCGGCTTCCTTGGCGCCGGCCTCGCCGCCCAGCTTGATGAAGTCGTCGAAGGCGATGGTCTCGGCGCGGATATAGCCCTTTTCGAAGTCGGTGTGGATCACGCCGGCCGCCTGCGGGCCTGTGTCGCCGACATGGATGGTCCAGGCGCGGGCTTCCTTCGGGCCGACCGTGAAATAGGTCTGCAGGCCCAGGAGGTTGTAGGCCTCGCGGATCAGGCGGTTCAGGCCCGGTTCTTCCAGGCCCAGGGTCTCGAGGAACTCGGCGCGCTCATCGGCGTCCAGCAGGGCGATCTCGCTCTCGATCTGGGCCGAGATGACCACGGCCTTGGCGTTGTCGCGGGCGGCGCGCTCGGCCACCAGGTCGCTGTACTTGTTGCCCTTGTCGGCGCTGCCTTCCTCGACGTTGCAGACATAGAGGGCCGGCAGGGAGGTCAAGAGCTGCAGCATGTGCCAGGCCTTCTCGTCCTCCTTGTCCACGGTCGCGGCGCGGGCCGGACGGCCTTCGCGCAGCTGGGCCAGGGCCAGGTTGATCAGGCGCAGGGTGTTGGCCGCGTCCTTGTCGCCGCCCGACTTGGCCTTCTTTTCGATGGCCGGCAGGCGCTTTTCCAGGCTCTCCAGGTCCGCCAGCATCAGCTCCATCTCGATGATCTCGAGATCGCTGAGCGGGTCGATGCGGCCTTCGACGTGGGTGATGTCGTCGTCCTCGAAGCAGCGGGCCACGAAGGCCACGGCGTCGCAGTCGCGGATGTTGGCCAGGAACTGGTTGCCCAGGCCTTCGCCCTTCGACGCGCCGCGCACCAGGCCGGCGATGTCGACGAAGGTGATCCGGGCCGGGATGATCTCCTTGGAGCCGGCGATCTTGGCCAGGGCTTCCAGGCGCGGCTCGGGCACGGCGACGTCGCCGGTGTTGGGCTCGATCGTGCAGAACGGATAGTTGGCGGCCTGGGCCGACGCCGTCTGGGTCAGGGCGTTGAACAGGGTGGACTTGCCGACGTTGGGCAGGCCGACGATGGCGACTTTCAGGGCCATGGAACTCTCGTGAATTTCGTTGGCGCGCGCTTAGCACGGATGGCCGCGAAAGGCGAACCGGGAGGGGCTTGCGCAAACCGCAACAAGACCTGATATCAATCGGCGAGCAAGGAGTCCGTCATGAGCGTTCGACCCGTCCTGAAGATCGTCAAGGGCCTGCCCGCCTCGGATGGCGACGGCGTGCGCCTGACCCGCATGCTGGGCACGCCCGAGGCCCAGATGTTTGACCCGTTCCTGATGCTGGACTGCTTCGACAACGACCAGGCGTCGGACTACATGGGCGGCTTCCCCGACCACCCGCATCGCGGCTTCGAGACCGTGACCTACATGCTGGAAGGCCGGATGCGTCACAAGGACAACACCGGCCGCGAGGGCGTGATCGGCCCGGGCGGGATCCAGTGGATGCGGGCCGGCAAGGGCATCGTCCACTCCGAAATGCCCGAGCAGTCGGAAGGCCGCATGCGCGGCTTCCAGCTGTGGGTGAACCTGCCCGCCAAGCTGAAGATGAGCGCGCCGGGCTACCAGGAGTTCGAGGCCGACAGCATCCCGGTCGAGGCCCGCGAGGGCGGCGTCTCGGTCAAGGTGATCTCCGGCGCGACCGATAGCGGCGTGGCGGGGCCGATCGGCGGCGGCGCGGTGGACGCCCTCTATTTCGACGTCGTGCTGCCCGCCGGGACCGTCTTCGAGGAGCCGGTCGGCGACGATCGCAACGCCATGCTGGCGGTCTATGAAGGCAAGGTCCGCGTCGCCCACGACACGGTGGACGCGCTGTCGGGCGTCTTCCTCGGTCGCGGCGACACGATCCGCGTCGAGGCTGTCACTGACGCCCGCGTCCTGCTGCTGGCCGGCCGGCCGATCAGCGAGCCGGTGTTCTGGCACGGGCCGTTCGTGATGAACTCGCGCGAGGAGATCGTGCAGGCGTTCGACGACTTCCAGAGCGGCCGTTTCTAGGCCAGAGCGGGCGGCGCGTCCTTCAGCACTCTCTGGACCACCGAGCCCAGCTGCCCCTCCGAGACGGGCTTGAACAGCACCGCCGCGGGGTGGTGGCTCTCGATGCGCTCCAGGGTCGCCGGCTCGCGCGAGCCGGTGATGAAGATGACCTTCGAGCCCACCTGCTCGCTGATGTCCTCCGAGGCCTGGATGCCGTCCCGCTCGCCCTGCAGGCGCACGTCCATCAGCACGATGTAGGGCTGGTGCGCGTGGGCCATCTCCAGGGCGCTGTCGGCGGTCGCCGCCGTGCCGCAGACCTCCAGCCCCATGTCCTCGACATAGATGCGCAAGGTCTCGGTGATGATGAACTCGTCATCGACGATCAGGACGCGATTGGGGTGCAGCATCATCCGATCCTCGGCGTGGGGAGGTGGGCCTCCCAACAGACGCCCTTAGTCTGAATCGCCTCGATGCGTCCGCCCAGTTGTCGGACCAGTCCGTCGACGATCGATAGTCCCGAGCGCCTCTGCTTCTGGAAGTCCGCGGGGAGACCGACGCCGTTGTCGGCGACACGCAGCACCACCTCGCCCGCCTCCGCCGCGCCAAGGGTGACGTCGATCTCGCCCGATCCCGACGGGAAGGCGTGCTTCAGGGCGTTGGTCGCCAGCTCCGTGATCAGCAGTCCCAGCGGCACGGCGAAGTCCAGATCGACAGCGAGCGGCGCAACGTCCAGCACAAGAGTGACGTTCTCGGGGGCGTCGATCCGCAGGTGGGCGACGAGCTCTTTCAAAAAGGCGCCGGCGTCGAAAGTCTTGAGGTCCTTGGAGCCCATCAGCTGGTGGTGCACGAGGCCCAGGGCGAAGATCCGCTTGCGCAGCTCCTCCATGGCGGCCTTGGCCGTCGGGTCGGACAGCTGACGGCCGCGCATCAGCAACAGGCCGTCGACCACCTGGAGGTTGTTCTTCACCCGGTGATAGACCTCGCGCAGCAACAGGTCGCGCTGCTCCAGCGCCGCCGTCCGGTCGGTGACGAGTTGCTCAAGCTTTGCGTTGGCCTCGCTGAGCGCCTCGCGGGCGGCGTTCTCTTCCTTGATCTTCTCGACCACGGCCTGGCGCGCGGCGATCAGCTCCAGCTCGTAGGCGCGGCGCTCGGGGGCCGAGAAGAGGGCGCCGTAGCGCCCCGTCCCTTCCTCGCCTGGCGTGACGGTCAGCAGCACCGCGCGCGGTCGCCCGTCCGCATGCTCCAGCTCAAGGAAGATTTCCTCGGCCGCGCCCTCGGTGAGCAGCGCGTGCTCGACCTTCAGCGCGTAGATGAACTGCGACGAGCGCGTGAGCAGGGTCCGCAACGAGCGCCCCACGAGATCCTCGCGGGACAGGCCGACCATCCGTGCCATCCTGGGGTTCGCCGCCAGGATGATCATGTCGCCGTCGGCTTCGAAGAGGCCCACCGGAGCGGCCTCTCCCAGCGCCCTGCCGCCGCTGCTCAAGAGGGCGTCTCCGCCAAGAACCGCTCGATGGCGTCGATCACGATCCCCGGGGCGCTGAGCTGGGGATAGTGACCCCGCACGTCCATGATCTCGAGACGCGCGCGCGGCATGTGATCGGCCAGGAAGCGCGCGGCGGCCAAGGGAACGACCACGTCGGCCTTGGCCTGCAAGACGACAGTCGGGACCTTGCATTCTGAAAGCTGGGCGCGATGGTCGGAAATGAAGGTCGCTTCGGCGAAGCGGCGCGTCAGCTCGGCGTTTTCGCGGCTGAAGCTGAAGACCAGTTCCTGGGTGAGGGCGGGATTGTCGGGCTGATCCATCACCTTGGGCGCCAGCGCCCTGGCCCAGCCCTGGAAATCCAACTCCATGAGGCCGAGGAAGTCCTCTACATCCTTCGGATCGAACCCGCCTTCGTAGCCGGTGTCGTTCAGATAGCGTGGCGAAGCGCCGATCATGATCAGCCGGCCGATCCGGTCGGTGCGCAGGCTGGCGAGCAGGGAGATCATGCCCGAAACCGAATGGCCGGCCACGCTGACGTCCCGCAGGTCGAGCGCGTCCAGGATCTCGACCAGGTCGTCGGCATAGCCCTCGAGACCGCGATAGCGCTCGGGATCGTAGTGCGCGAAGTCCGAGGCGCCAGAGCCCATGTGATCGTAGAGAACCACCCGCCGCCGGGCGGAGAGCTCCGGCGCCATCCGACGCCAGATCGTCTGGTCGGTTCCAAAGCCGTGCAGCAGGACGAGAGGGGGCTCGCCGCCGCCCATCTCGTTGACGGCGTGCGCCTTGAGCATGGCCTCTTCGTGTTCGGAGAAGGCGTGAGCTCGCCTGACGACCTCATGCGACAAAGCGATCGACCTCGTTCCCCGCGGATTTCACCGCCTTTTTGTACACTTTTTGGGCGAACGCCAAGGATGTCAATGCAACCCCAGGCCGGCCTTCCCGTCGCGGAGCCGTGGGTTGGGTGTCGCGCGACGGAACTTCAACGGATTTCCGGATCCAGGTCGGCTTCGAAGACTTGCCAAAGTCTTGAAACGGCTAGCGCTGCCGTAATGGCCAAGCTTGTCAGCCGCCGACCGCCGCGGCCGCGAAATCGCGCCAGCGCTTGGCTTCCTTGCGGAAATGGCTGTGGGTCTTGGCAAGGCGCTTGTCGATCTCGGCCAGCTGTGCGCGGGCCTCGTCCTTGCGGCCCTGGCGGGCCAGGAACACGGTGTAGCGGGCGACGCCCTCAAAGCCCGGATAGTGGTCGGCCGCCCAGCGAAGGGCGGTCTCGGCCTGCTCGTCGCGGGCCAGCGCCTGGTAGACGCGGCCTAGCGCCAGCATGGTGTGGGGCGTGCGGCCGGCGTTGGGCGTCTCGCCCAGCTTTTCCAGCAGGGGCAGGGCCTCGCCCGGGCGGTTCAGCTCGATCAGGGCGTTGGCGCGGCCCAGCAGCAGTTGCGGGTCATCGGCGTACATGCCCGTCAGGCTGTCGGCGTAGAGCCGTTCGGCCTCGGCGTGCTTGCCAAGCTCCGTGGCGGCCACGGCCAGGCGCACGCGGTTGGCGACCGTGGGCGCGTCATCGACCGCCTTGGCGGCCTCGCGGTATTCGCGCTGCGGGTCCAGGGCCTGACGCGCGGCGGCGCCGACCTTGCGCGCGGTCCTGCCGCCCCAGAGCTGGGGCCCGATCACGGCGACGAAATAGACGATCCCGCCGATCGGCTGGAACGCCAGGATGATCCACAGCCAGTACATCTGCTGGCCGGTGCGCACGACGTGGACGCACAGGGCGATGGCGATCAGGAACGACAGGCCGATCAGCGGCAGGGGCAGGGAGAACATGCTTGCCTCTTCTCCCGCCGCGCCGACGGCGTCAATCGTCGGATTTCGCCGGTTTGCGGGGATCGGCCTTGGGCGCGGGCGCCAGGCGCATGACCTCGGCCTGGTAGCGCTCGTCGTCGCCGACGGCGGCGAAGGGCAGGGCGTCGGCGATCGCGTCCAGCATCGGGTCCAGCCACTGGTGCTCGACCTTGTGAAAGTCGCCCAGCACGTAGTGCATGACCGCGTCCTTGTGGCCCGGGTGGCCCACGCCGATGCGGCCGCGGCGGAAGGCGTCGCCGACCTGGCCGGTCACCGAGCGGATG